>NZ_JBNCAR010000060.1:0-7847 GCF_051280715.1 Thauera sp. AutoDN2
AACCCAACTACACAACGCCCTGATGAAAATTAAATCATCAGGGCGTTCGTGCGTCTACAAACAACACAAAAGCAAAAAACACCCGTGACCGAAAACACGAGTGCAATGCCCGCAGCAACATAAAGGCGGATATTGCCGTGACCTGCTCGGTGAGAGAGTCAGTCCGGGGGGGCGATTTTGAAGCTGAGGGTTCCTACCCCTTCGATGCGCCCTTCCAACTGGTCGCCCGGTTGGACGGGGCCAACGCCTTCAGGGGTGCCGGTGAAGATCAGGTCACCGGGTTCAAGGTGGTAGTAGTTTGAGAGGTCGGAGAGGATCTCGGGGACGCTCCAGATCATGTCGGAGAGGTTTCCGTGCTGGCGGACTTCCCCGTTCACGCAAAGTGAAATCTCGCCCTCGGAGGGGATACGTCCCTCAGCGGGAGTGATTTCGCCGACGACCGCGCCGTTTTCCACGTTTTTTGCCACGTCCCAGGGATTGCCCTTGGCCTTTGCGGTGGCCTGCAGGTCGCGCCGGGTCATGTCCAGACCGCAGGCGTAGCCGTAGATCATTCCGATCGCGGCGTCGGGGGTGACTCGGAAGCCGCCAGTGCCGAGGGCCACCACCAACTCGACCTCATGATGATAGTCCTGCGTTTCAGGAGGGTAGGGCGCTGATCCGCCCGCGGCCACGACCATTTGGGCGAACTTGGTGAAGTAGACGGGGCGCATGGTCGCCTTGTCGACGGTGGTGCCCATTTCCTTCGCGTGCGCCTGGTAGTTCCTCCCGACGAAAAAAACGCGGTTTACCGGGAGGCGTGCGCTCGTGCCGCGCACTGGTAGCGTCACGGGCGCTGGAGGTGCCCAAAGGTAATTGATGTCCGCCACGTCCAACTTCCGCAAATAAGAGATCTGTAGTCTACAACGCCCGAGCGCAACGGGGGGCTCGGTTATAATCCATGGTCCTGCCGGATGCCATCCCGCGACGGCCAGTCTTCAGACCTTGCTTCCGAGAATCATGACCTCGATCCTCAAACTGCGTGGCGCTGCGGCGCTTTCACCTTCCCGTCTGGAACGTCTTAGCCGTGCAGTGGAGGGCGTGGTACCAAAGCTCGCCGGCCTGGCGGCGGAGTTCCGGTATTTCGTCGAGTTGGAGGCTCCGTTGGCCGATGAGGAGCACACCCGCCTGATCAGCCTGCTCGATGCGCATCCCGAGAGCGAGACGCTTCCCGGCGGTGTGATGGTACTCGTCGTGCCGCGTCTCGGCACCATCTCGCCCTGGTCATCGAAGGCGACGGATATCGCGCACCAATGCGGTTTCGACAAGATCGTGCGCATCGAGCGCGGCATTGCGTATTCGATCGATGCACGCGGGGTTCAAGGGAATGCCGCGCTGCTCGCCCTGCTGCATGACCGCATGACCGAGTCCGTGCTCGGCGGCGAGGACGAGGCCGACGCCTTGTTTCACCACTATGCGCCGCAGCCGCTCACCACGGTCGATATCCTCGCTGGCGGGCGCGCCGCGCTTGAGAGCGCGAATAGCGATCTTGGCCTGGCGCTGTCCGAGGATGAGATCGACTACCTTGTGGAGAATTTCAGCCGCTCCGGGCGCAATCCGACCGACGTCGAGCTGATGATGTTCGCCCAGGCCAATTCCGAGCACTGCCGTCACAAGATCTTCAACGCCGACTGGGTGATTGACGCGCGGCCGATGGAGAAGTCCCTGTTCGGCATGATCAAGGATACGCACAAGGCCTACCCTGACGGCACGGTGGTCGCGTATTCGGACAACGCCTCGATCATCGAAGGCGCGCGCATTGCCCGCCTGTATCCCGATGCCGACGGTGCCTTCCGCTATCATGACGAGGAGACCCATATCCTCGCCAAAGTCGAGACGCACAACCACCCGACCGCGATCTCGCCCTTCCCAGGCGCGGCCACCGGCGCCGGCGGCGAGATCCGTGACGAGGGCGCGACCGGCCGCGGCTCGCGTCCCAAGGCCGGCCTGGCTGGCTTCACGGTCTCCAACCTCAATATTCCGGATTTCGGCCAGCCCTGGGAGAAACCCTACGGCAAGCCAGAGCGCATCGCCTCCGCGCTCGACATCATGATCGAGGGGCCCATCGGTGCCGCTGCGTTCAACAATGAATTCGGCCGCCCCAATCTCGCCGGCTATTTCCGAACTTTCGAGCAGGCGGTGCAGGGTGAGGTGCGGGGTTATCACAAGCCGATCATGATCGCCGGCGGCCTGGGTAGCATCCAGGCGCAGCAGTCGGAGAAGCCCACCTTCCCGCCGGGCACGCTGCTGATTCAGCTCGGCGGCCCGGGCATGCTGATCGGTCTCGGGGGCGGTGCGGCTTCGTCGATGGCGACCGGCACCAACACCGCCGATCTTGACTTCGCCTCGGTGCAGCGCGGCAACCCGGAGATCCAGCGCCGCTGCCAGGAGGTCATCGACGCCTGCTGGCAGCAGGGCGACAAGAACCCGATCATCGCCATCCATGACGTCGGCGCGGGCGGCCTGTCGAACGCGATGCCCGAGCTCGCCGACCACGCCGGCCTGGGTGCGCACTTCGAACTGCGCGAGGTGCATATCGAGGAGCCGGGCATGAGCCCGCGCGAGATCTGGTCGAACGAATCGCAGGAGCGCTACGTGCTCGCGATCGCGCCCGAGAGCCTACCGATGTTCCAGGCCTTCTGCGAGCGCGAGCGCTGCCCGTTCGCGGTGCTCGGTACCGCTACCGCGGACGGCCGTCTGACGGTGTCCGACCGCCACTTCGGCAACAAGCCGGTGGACATGGACATGAAGGTGCTGCTCGGCAAGCCGCCGAAGATGACGCGCAACGTGTCGCGCCGCGCGGTGCACCTGCCGCCCTTCGATACGACCGATTTCGACCTGCAGGAAGCCGGTATGCGCGTGCTGCGCATGCCGGCGGTGGCGAGCAAGAGCTTCCTGATCACCATCGGCGACCGCTCGGTCGGCGGCCTGACCGCGCGCGACCAGTTCGTCGGCCCCTGGCAGGTGCCGGTGGCCGACGTCGCGGTCACCGCGATGAGCTTCCAGGGCTACCGCGGCGAAGCCTTCGCCATGGGAGAGCGTACGCCGCTGGCCTGCGTGGACGCGCCAGCTTCGGGTCGTATGGCGATTGGTGAGGCGATCACCAACATCGCCGCGGCCGATATCGAGAAGCTGGGGGACGTGAAGTTGTCCGCCAACTGGATGGCGGCCGCTGGGCACCGTGGCGAGGACGCGAAGCTCTTCGACACCGTGCAGGCAGTGTCCGAATTCTGCATCAGCGCCGGGGTTTCCATCCCGGTGGGCAAGGACTCGCTGTCGATGCGCACAGCCTGGCGTGACGGTGAGGAGGACAAGCAGGTCGTCTCCCCGCTGTCACTGATCGCGACCGCCTTCGCTCCGGTGCAGGACATCCGCAACACGCTCACCCCGCAGCTGTATCTGCCTGAAGGTGTGGAAACCGAGCTGCTGCTGATCGACCTTGGTAACGGCAGGAACCGCCTCGGCGGCTCGGTGCTGGCCCAGGCGTATGACGCGGTCGGTGAACATGCCCCCGACGTCGATCCGCACCAGCTCAAGGCGTTCTTCGATGCGGTCCAGCAGTTGCGTCGTGATGGCCTGCTGCTCGCCTATCATGACCGTTCCGACGGTGGTCTCTTCGCCACCGTGTGCGAGATGGCCTTCGCCGCGAAATGCGGCCTGTCGCTGATCCTCGATACCGTCTGCTACGACCCCTACATGATGGACGTGGACGGCCTGGAGAAGAAACCGGACTCCCTCAAGGGCCGCTTCGATGATCGCCTGTTCGCTGGCCTCTTTGCCGAGGAGCTCGGCGCGGTCATACAGATCCGCCGCGATGACCGTTCCCGCATCACCGAGGTCTTGCGCGCCGCGAAGCTTGCCTACCACTTCATTGGTGAGCCGAACGACAAGGACGAGATCCGCTTCCGCCGCAACGCAAAGCTGGTGTTCGCCGCCAGCCGGGTGGAGCTGCTGCAGGCCTGGTCCGAAACGAGCCATCGCATCGCGAAGCTGCGCGACGATCCCGAATCCGCACAGCAGGAATTCGAGGCGCTCGCCGATGCCAGCGATCCCGGCCTGTCGGTCGCGCTGACCTTCGACGTCCGCGAGGATGTAGCGGCGCCTTTCGTCGCACGTGGCGCGCGGCCCAAGGTCGTCGTGCTGCGCGAGCAGGGTGTGAACTCCCAGTTCGAAATGGCGGCCGCCTTCGAGCGCGCCGGTTTCACGCCGGTCGATGTGCACATGTCCGACCTGCAGGCGGGTCGCATCGATCTCGCCGACTTCCATGGGCTGGCGGCTTGCGGTGGCTTCTCCTACGGCGATGTGCTCGGTGCGGGCCAGGGGTGGGCCAAGTCCATCCTGTTCAACCAACGTCTGCGCGATGCGCTCGAAGTCTTCTTCTGTCGCAGCGACACTTTCGCGCTCGGCGTCTGCAACGGTTGTCAGATGATGGCCCACCTTGCGCCCATCATTCCAGGCGCCGAGGCTTGGCCGACCTTCCATCGCAACCGCAGCGAGCAGTTCGAGGCGCGCTTCGTGATGGTTGAGGTGCCAGAGAGTCCGTCCATCCTGCTGCAGGGCATGGCAGGCAGCAGAATGCCGATCGTGGTCAGCCACGGCGAGGGCAGGGCGGTGTTCCGCAACGAGGGCGACCGGGCGCGCGCGCTTGTAGCGTTGCGCTATGTCGACAACCATGGAAATCCCGCACAAGCTTATCCGGCGAACCCCAATGGGTCGCCCGAAGGTGTCACTGGCTTCACCACCGCGGACGGTCGATTCACGATCATGATGCCGCACCCGGAGCGCACGGCTCGTACGCTGCAGATGTCGTGGGCGCCGCCGTGGCTGGTGACCGAAAGCCCGGACGCCTCGCCCTGGCTGCGCATGTTCCGCAATGCGCGGCGGTGGCTGGGGTGATGCAGCTGTGATGCCCGCTTTGGGGAGCGTCGCTGCCGGGCGGCGCTCAAGTGCGGGCTTCGGATGCCGTTATACATGGACACGGGGTAGTGTATCTGGTCATCAACCGGAGTGATCATTGCGGCAGACGATAGCAACGCGCGACCTCAGGATCGGAATGTTCATCGCGGACATCGACCGACCGTGGGAGGAGACGCCTTTTCTGATGCAGGGCTTTCTGCTCAGGAATACGGACCAGCTCAGGGCGCTGCAGAACTACTGCCGCACGGTGGTGATCGACCGCCTGCGCTCGACGGGAGACCAGTTCAGCGACAAGGCGATCGGCGAAGGAGATGACCTGCTGCTCGGGCGCGAGGGTGGCATCCCGGAGGATCTTCTGGCTTCGCGCCAGGAGGCGAGCCGTTTTCTGTGCCTGTTGCGCGACTTCAAGGGCAAGATCCACACCCAGCGGCTCCCCGAACTGCCACCGATCGATAGCGGAACCAGACGTAGCGAACTCGAGGCAGAATTGCGCTACATGGCGCCGATTGTGGATGACGTGTTCCGCGTGCTGCGCGAAGTCAGACTGGCCATCGACGGCGGCGGGCGATTCGATGCCGAAGTCGTCCAGAGCCTCGTCAACGAGATGGCGGGGGGGCTGGAGCGCAATCCGGATGCGCTGCTCTGGCTGACGCGGCTGAAGCGCACCGATCAGTACAGCTACGATCACGCGGTCAATGTCTCGGTGCATCTGATGATTTTTGGCCGCTTCGTCGGGTTCGACAGCAAGGAGGTTCGCCGTCTCGGATTTGCGGGGTTGCTGCAGGATCTGGGCAAAATCCAGATCGACTACGCATTGCTGCGCAAGGCCGGACCGCTCACGACCAAGGAGTTCGAGCACGTCAAGGCGCATGTCACCAACACGCTGAAGATCCTGCGTGAAAGTGCCGAGGTTGACCGTGAGGTGCTGGCCATCGTGGGCGTCCACCATGAGCGCTATGACGGCTCAGGTTACCCGCGCGGCCTTTGGGGCATGAACATCCCGCTTCCCGGAGAAATGTCCGGAATCGTCGATACCTATTGCGCCATGACGCAGCAACGGGTGTATTCCGATGCGGTGTCCAGCCAGCATGCCATGGAGACGCTCAACCGCCTGCGCGGCAAGCAGTTTCGCGATGTGCTCGTGGACCAGTTCATCCAGTGCATCGGGCTGTACCCTATCGGCACGCTCGTCGAGCTCAACACCGGGGAGGTCGCCGTCGTCATCCAGCAGAACCAGGTACGCCGCCTCAGGCCGACGGTGCTGGTGCTGCTCGGGCCCGACAAGACGGTCGAGCGCTTCCCGCGCACGCTCAACCTGCTCATGCAGCCCGCCACGCCAGAAGGGCTGCCGTATCGCATCACCCAGGCGCTGCCGCCCGATTCGTACGGCATCGACCCTGCAGATTTCTACCTGGCCTGACCATGGACACCCTTACTCCGACCGGTTTTCTTGCCGCGCTGTCCGAGGTTTCGGCCCGAATCACCGAGCGCGACGAAGAGCGTGCCAGTGTGGGGGTGGTCGCGCTCTATGCCCAGCCCGACACCACCTTCTACCGCCTGCCGCTCGAACATCTGCGCGATCTGGGGCGCGAGATCGGCGGCCGGATCAGCGCCTGCCTGCGTCCGCGCGACACGGTGTTCCAGGTGGATGGCAAGGAGTGGCTCATCTCTCTGCCCGGCGTGGCGAGCGCTGGGGTGTTGACGCTCGCCATGCTCAAGCTCGAGCGCGCCTTCTCCGAGCACCCGGTGCGGCTCGATGGCGTGGCCTTGCCCCTGCGCGTGGTGTGCGGGGCTGCACTCTCCCCCGACCATGGGCGCGACGCTTTCCATCTCGTTCAGTCCGCCCGGATAGCGGGGCTCGTCGCCGGTCGATCGGATCGGACGAATCTGGTCTACGAGGCCTCGATGGAGCGCAGTGCGCCCACCTGCGCGACACTCGAGCGCGAGCTGCGTGAAGCCTTCGCCGGCGGACATGAACCTGAGCTGCACCTTCAGCCCAAGCTCCATGTCGCGAGCGGTCAGTGCCGTGGAGCGGAGGGCCTGCTGCGCTGGAAGGGCAGCGATGGCGTGTGGGTACCGCCGCCGGTGGTCATCGGTCTGATCGACCGTTTCGGCATGCGTCATCGCTTCAATCGCTGGCTGTTTCACCGCGCGGCCCAGATCATGAGCGAGTTGCGTGCGGAAGGGTTTGCGCTGGACCTGTCGATCAACCTCTCGGCGACGGATCTTTACGATGCCGAAGTTCCCGACCTCATCCGGCAGGCACTGGAAACCTGGCGGGTTCCCGCCGAGGGGCTGGTTCTGGAGATTACCGAGACGAGCATGGTCGACGAGAGCGCCGGGGCCAACGTGACCCGCGTGTTCCAACGCCTGCGCGAACTGGGGGTGAATTTTTCCATCGACGACTTCGGTACCGGTTTCTCCGGCATGAGCCGCCTCAGGTACTTCGCGGTGCAGGAGGTGAAGATCGACCGCAGCTTCGTCACCGATCTCGCGACCTCGCCGCGCGATCGCGAGATTGCCTCCTCCATCGTCGATCTTTCGCATCGCCTGGGAATCGTCGTCACTGCCGAAGGTGTCGAGAATGCGCAGACGGCAGCCCTGCTGGCGGAACTCGGCTGCGACCATCTTCAGGGTTTCCACTTCTCGCGCGCGATCCCCCTGCCCGAGTTCTTGCGCTGGCTGCAGGATCGTGTCGGCGCCGCGCCGATGATCGCGAAATTGCCGAATGACTGATCGAGATCAAGTCCGAAGGGGTGTCGTGCATTAGAATACCGCCACATATCCGCCACATATCCGCACGACAGCCCTCATGCAACGCTCCCGCCAACGCCTCTTCGCCTGGGTCGCGATCTTCGCGATGATGCTCAGCGCGCTGGCGCCGGCGATCAGTC
>NZ_JBNCAR010000061.1:0-7264 GCF_051280715.1 Thauera sp. AutoDN2
GCCCTCGATCAACAAGACCTCCGACCTCGTGCAGGAAATCGCTTCGGCCAGCCAGGAGCAGACCGCCGGCGTGGGCCAGATCAACAACGCCATGGGGCAGCTGAACAAGGCCACCCAGCAGAATGCCTCGGCCTCCGAGGAGCTCGCCGCCACCGCCGAAGAACTGGGCGGTCAGGCCGGGCAGCTTCAGGAGCTGATGGAGTTCTTCTCCATCGACACGGCAACAACCAGCGGCCGCCGGCGCTGATTCCCGACAGGCATGCCGCTACACGGACACCCCGCATGATCAACTGGCACACCCTGTCTCCACAGGACATCGAACGTCGCGCGCAGAGCATCTCGCCCGGCGAGTGGGCGGTCGACATGCACAAGCCGATCTCGACCCTGCTCGGCTCCTGCGTGGCGGTATGCATGTACGATCCGGCGGTCGGCGTTGGGGGCATGAACCACTTCATGTTGCCCAACATGCGCAAGCGCGAAGGCGGGGTGGACGTCGACTCCCTGCTGTCGGGCGACTACGCGATGGAAGTGCTGCTCAACGGCATTCTCGGCCGTGGCGGCGCGCGCCACCGCCTCAAGGCCAAGGCCTTCGGCGGCGGCACCATCATCAGCGGCATCGCGACGTCGGGCATCGGCAAACGCAACGCGGACTTTGCCTGCGAATGGCTCAAGCGCGAGGGCATCGAACTGGTCGCCTCGGATTTCCTCGGTGCGTGTTCGCGCAAGGTGTTGTTCGTCCCGGCCACCGGCGATGCCTGGTGCCGACGCATGACCACCACAATGGCGAACGCGCAGGAAGTGGCGAAGGCCGAGCAGGCCTACGCCGAATCGCTGAAGCGGCCGCTTCCGAAGTCGAATGTCGAACTTTTCTGATCACGGAGCCCAGGCAAGACATGGATAGCAACGGCGTCACGGACCAGGAGTTCGCCCTGTTCCAGAAGCTCATCTACCGGCTGGCCGGCATCAACATGGCAGACAGCAAGAAGCCGCTGGTCGCCGGCCGCCTGTCGCGCAGGCTGCGCCATTACGGCCTGGACAGCTTCGGCGCCTACTACAAGCTGGTCACCAGCGGCGACCATCCGGAAGAACGGCAGCTGATGGTCGATCTGCTCACCACCAACGAGACCTACTTCTTCCGCGAGGCCGCGCACTTCGACTTTCTGCAGGACTTTGCCGCCAGCCGGCGCGGCCGCCCGTTCCGGGTGTGGAGCGGCGCATCCTCCAGCGGCGAGGAGCCCTACACCATCGCCATGGTGCTGGCCGAAACCCTGGGCCTGTCGGCCAACTGGGAGATCGTCGCCTCCGACATCAGCCTGACCGTGCTCGAGCGCGCCCAGACCGGCCTCTACCCGTTGGAGCGCGGCCGCGGCATCCCGCCCGAGCTGATGAAGAAGTACTGCCTCAAGGGGGTGCGCAGCCAGGAAGGCAACTTTCTCGTCGTCCCCAAATTGCGCGAGCGGGTCGACTTCCGGCACATCAACCTGATCGCCCCCGACACGCGCGACCTCGGCCAGTTCGACATCATCTTCCTGCGCAACGTGATGATCTATTTCGACAACGAGACCAAGCGCAAGGTGGTCGGCAACATGGTTCCGCACCTGCGTGACGACGGGACCTTCATCGTCGGCCACTCCGAGACCCTGACCGGCATCACCGACGATCTCAGCGCCCTGCGCCCCACGCTCTACTGCCGACCCAACGCGCGCACGCTGCTCGAACACCACCGCAGCAACCGGGCCGCACCGCGGGCCCTCCACCCCAACCGCAGCGAGCACGGACGATGAGCAGCCGAATCAAGGTCATGATCGTGGACGACTCGGCCGTGGTGCGCCAGACGGTGCGCCAGGCCCTCGAGCGCGACGCCGGCATCGAGGTCATCGCCGCCGCCTCCGACCCGCTGTTCGCCATCAGCCACATGCAGCGCCAATGGCCGGACGTGATCGTGCTCGACATCGAGATGCCGCGCATGGACGGGCTGACCTTCCTGAAGAAGATCATGACCGAGCGTCCGACGCCGGTGGTGATCTGCTCCTCGCTCGCCGAGAGCGGCGCGGCGGCCACCATGCAGGCCCTGTCGGCGGGTGCGGTGGCGATCATCACCAAGCCCAAGATGGGCGTTAAGCAGTTTCTCGAAGACAGTGCCAACGACGTCGTCCAGGCCGTCAAGGCCGCCGCGCGCGCAAACGCCAGCCGGCTTGTGCCGCGCGCGGCCGCGCCGCTCAACCCCGCGCCCAAGCTCAGCGCCGACGCCATCCTCGGCGCCGGCTTGGGCAGCGGCGCGAACATGGTGCGCACCACCGAGCGCATCGTCGCCATCGGCACATCCACCGGCGGCACCCAGGCGCTGGAAGCGGTGCTCACCCGCCTGCCGGCGGTGTGCCCGGGCATCGTCATCGTCCAGCACATGCCCGAGCGCTTCACCGCGATGTTCGCCGAGCGCCTCAACAGCCTGTGCGCACTCGAGGTGCGCGAAGCCCGTCACGGCGACCGTGTGATGCCCGGCCGTGCGCTGCTCGCCCCCGGCGGCAAGCACATGATGCTGGCGCGCAGTGGTGCGCAATACACGATCGAAGTCGTGGACGGACCGCTGATCAACCGCCACCGGCCGTCAGTGGATGTGCTGTTCCGCTCATGCGCAAAGTTCGCCGGCAAGAACGCGGTCGGCGTGATCATGACCGGGATGGGAGACGACGGCGCGCGCGGGCTCAAGGAAATGCGCGACGCGGGCGCCAGCACCCTGGCCGAGGACGAATCGACCTGCGTGGTCTTCGGCATGCCCAAGGAGGCAATCCGCCTCGGTGGCGTCGATCGGGTGGTGCCGCTGACTCAGATTCCGGAAGTGATCCTGGGCCTGGTGAAGTAGCGGCGCGGGCGCGCGGTCAAGCCTGCGCGCCCGCTGCGCCCTCACCCCCCCGCCCGCCGCGACTGCACCAGCGACCACAGGCTGATCATCGCCAGCGCGCCGACGATCAGAGCCATGCCGGTGAACTCGGCCGCATTCGGGCGCTCGCCCAGTTCGATCCAGCCCGCGAGCGTGCCGATCATCGGGATGCCGAGCGCCGACAGCCCCGCCATGCCGGTCGACAGGC
The DNA here is from genome assembly GCF_051280715.1 of Thauera sp. AutoDN2. Lineage (NCBI taxonomy): Bacteria > Pseudomonadati > Pseudomonadota > Betaproteobacteria > Rhodocyclales > Zoogloeaceae > Thauera > Thauera sp. AutoDN2. The sequence continues at coordinate 3,090 of NZ_JBNCAR010000061.1, forward strand.
GCTGCAAAATGTACAGCCACAGCAGCCACGCCAGCCCGGTGGCAAACACCGCGTTGAAGAACAAGGCGCCGTAAAAATACGGCGTGGGGTCGATCGGCCGCGACGGATGCAGCACGGCGAGCACACTCAGCGCGATCGCGCCGAACAGCATCTGCCAGGCGGTGAGCGCCAGCAGGTCGAAGGCGTGGTCGCGCCGCATGCGCTTGGCGAGCACAGCCGACGCCGCCCAGGTGACACCGCCCGCGACCGCGAGGAGGTTGCTCAAGGCGCTGCCGCCCATCGACCACGGCTGCAGGATCAGCACCAGCCCGCTGCCGGCGATCGCGATCGCCGCCCACTGCAGGCCGCGCACGCGCTCGCCGAGCACCCACCACGCCATCGGGATCACCCAGAACGGCATGGTGTAGACCAGCACCGCGGTCTTGCCCGCGCCGCCCGCCACCAGCGCCCACTGGATCAGCGCGGTGAACGCGCCGGTCTGCAGCACTCCGAGCAGCACCACCTGCCGCGCCGCCACCAGGGACATGGGCTTGCGCAACACGAGCAGCACCAGAAACAGCGTGGCCGCGCCGAGCACCGTGCGGATGGCGGAAAAATCGAACGGGTCGACGTACTGGATGACCTGTTTCATCACCACCCAGTTGTAACCCCAGATCAAGGACAGCGCGGCGAGCGCGAGAAGCGCGAGACGGGGCGTGCCGGACGCGGACATCGGATCTCCAAAAGGAAAACGCCGCGGCGCCCGTGACGGGGGCCGCGGCCAAATAGCTGCCGCCAGGGAGAACGGCGGCGAGTAACGGTATGGGGCGGATTATGCACCGGCGCGGACAGGGGAGGCATACGGCAGCGGTGATGTCGCCGATCAGCCTGGCACGGAGCGGAGGACGAGCGACGGCGACGGAGCGGGGAATCGCGACTTGCGTCGCTCCCACAGGTGGCTGCGGCGGTGCGGCGGTTTTCGTAGGAGCGACGCGAGTCGCGATCACGGCGGTGGCGCTCCGCGCCGCCGTCGTTCCTGCGCCGTCGATCGCGACTTGCGTCGCGCCTGCAGGGGACTCGGGAGGCGCAACATCGCCTACGGGATCGCTGATACGCGGCATCAGCCTGCGGCGCTGCCCGCGCGCGCGGCGGCCGCCTAAACTCCGCGGCCCCATCGTGCTTCCCCGGAAAACATCATGCTGCTCGGTCTGTCCCTGTTCTACGTCGGCGCGGTACTGATCCTGAATGGCCTGTGGATGCTCGGCCGCATCGGTGATCGCGAGATCGCGGTCATCAACCTGTTCACCGGCGGGCTGACGCTGCTGGTGTCGCTCAAGCTCGCCTTCGGCGACGGCGCCGACGCGGCCTCGATCAAGGGCGCGGCGCTGTCGCTGCTGTTCTCCTTCACCTACCTGTGGGTCGCGTTCAACCGCCTGAGCGGCGCCGATGGGCGCGGGCTGGGGTGGTTCAGCCTGTTCGTGGCGATCACCGCGGTGCCGGTGGCCATCGACACGCTGCGCGCGGCCTCGAGCACCTGGGAGTGGTGGCTCGGGCTGTCGTGGGCAGCGTGGTCGGTGCTGTGGCTGATGTTCTTCATGTTGCTGGCGCTGCAGCGGCCGATTGCACGCCTGACCGCGACACTCGCGATCGGCCAGGGCGTACTCACCGGCTGGCTGCCCGGCTACCTGCTGCTGACCGGCGTGCTGCGCTGAAACGGATTGCTGCAGCGCAAAAATATAAATTCCAGTATTCGACTTATTAGCAAAGCGCACACCCCCGGTCGGGGCGAATCCCTAGACTTCATCTCAAGTCAGTGCAGCACGGCGCAGCAATGCGCCGGCTGTCTGCCGCGCGGGACGAATCCCGCACCGGCCGACACCCCCACAAGGCTGCACGACGCCCAGCTAGAACGCCACGCGCAGCCGGCCCCGCCCGGCCGATCGCGGGTGGCGATACAGAGACATATAAATAAACTTGATTAGCAATGATGTTCAGCCGACCGAATCACCCGCTGAGGCTGCGGCACACAGGTGGCGGCAGCCACGAGCAGTCGCGTGTGAAGCGCGCGCAGATCGAATCGGCGGTTGAATCGGTAGGTGAACGCGGCCAGGTATCGCGTTGCGTATTTGCGGAAGTCGAACGCATGGTAGCTGCCGCTCAAACTCGTCTTGAGGTTACCGAGTACGGTGTTGATCCACTGGAACTCGGGCAAGTCCTTCGGTTTGCGCTTGCCGACGACGGTTGGCTGATGCGCACAACCTGCACCGCTCACCGCACCGAAGCAGGCCAGTCCATCGGAGAACACGGTGCTGCCCGGAGCCAGATGGGTCTTGGCCCACTGGCCGATTGCGACCATGCTGAAGCTCGAGACAGGCGTGAGTTTGACGCGCAGGGGGTGGCCCTCGTCACTGAGGGAGACGGCGGCGACGAACGGGACCTTGTTCTCCGAGCCCCGGCCGACTTTGCCACCGCTGCGCTCGCCGCCCAGGTAGGCATCATCGACCTGGACCTGGCCATCGAGTGTCGGCGCCGAGCTGCTGCAGCGCAGCTACAAGGGCATCGGCTTCACGCCGGAGGGCAACGCGCTGCTGATTCGCGCGCGCCTGGTGCTGGCGACGATCGACAAGGCGCGCGCGGAGATCCGCCAGATGCGCGGCGGTGCGGGCGCGCACGTGAAGGCGGCGATCACCCCGCTGGTGACGGCGACGGTGCTGCCGGCCGTGCTGAGAGCGTTTCGCAAGGCGCAGCCCGAGGCCGAGCTGACCTTTCACGAAGGCCTGCTGGTGCAGGCGCTGCCCGGGCTGATCGAGGGCAAGATCGATTTCGCGATCGCGCTCGCCTCGCCGCAGGATCTGCCCTACGAGATCGAGTTCGAGCCCCTGGCCGACATCGACGCGGTACCGATGGTGCGCACCACCCACCCGCTGGCGGACGCACAGGACTGGAACCAGGTCGCGGACGCCGAGTGGGCGCTCAACCTGTCCGCCGGCAGCCAGAGCATGAACCTGGTCGAATGGCTGCGCGCGCAGGGCTTCAGGGCGCCCAGCCGCATCCTGCACTGCTCCTCGCCCTACCTGATCCTCGACATGGTCCGCCGCAACGACCTCATCGGCTAAGGTCCGAAGGTGCTGGTGACCGATCCGCAGGTGGGCGTCGGCCTGCGCCCGCTCGCGCTGCAGCCGCTCCCGCCCACCATGCCGCTCGGCCTGCTGACGCTGCGCGGCGTGCCGCTCGGGAGCGCAGCGAAGAAGCTCGCCAACCTGTTCCGCCGCGAACTGGAGGCGCGCCTGCCGACACCGCCGCGCGCTTGAGCCCGCGTGGCGCGCTGGCGCTCAGCCCTCCCAGTAGCCCTCGCGGTTGTAGATCGCCTTCAGATAATCGATGAAGTGCCGCACCTTGGCCGGCAGGTAGCGCTGCTGCGGATACACCGCCTGGATGTCGTAGCTCGGCACCGCGAACTCGTCGAGCACGGTGACCAGCTCGCCGCGCTTGAGCTCGGCCTGGATCTCCCAGGTCGAACGCCAGCCCACGCCCAGGCCCTGCTTGACCCAGCCGTACAGCAGCTCGCCATCGTTGCAGGCCAGGTCGCCATCGACGCGGACCGCAAACAGCTTGCCCTCGCGCACGAAGGACCAGCCGCGCTGTTGCCCACCCGCGAGGTTGAAGGCGAGGCAGTTGTGGCGGGCGAGGTCCTCGGGCTGGCGCGGGATGCCGTGGCGCTCGAAGTAGTCGGGCGTACCGCACACCACGCGGCGGTTCGGAAACAGGCGCAGCGCCACATAGTTGGGGTCGGTGACCTCGCCGATGCGGATCGCCATGTCGTAGCCCTCGCGCACCAGGTCGACCACGCTGTCGGTGAAGTTGAACGACATCTTGAGTTCCGGGTGCAAGGCCTTGAACGCGGCCGCATGCGGGGCCACATGGCGGCGGCCGAACGCCGCGGGCGCAGACACCACCAGGTGACCGCGCACCACGTTGCGCCCGACGCTGACCGCGCGCTCGACCTCGTCGAACTCGCGCAGCAGCGCGCGCCCCTGCTCCACGAACTGCTCGCCCAGCTCGGTGAGCGCGAGGCCGCGCGTCGAGCGGTGCATCAGCTTCACGCCGAGGCGCTTCTCCAGCGCATCCAGGCGCCGCCCCATGACCACCGGGGTGACGCAATGCTCTCAACTTTAGCTTATAGCCCTTGTGAACCC
>NZ_JBNCAR010000062.1:0-7260 GCF_051280715.1 Thauera sp. AutoDN2
TCGAGTTCATATTGTCTATTTATCAATGACTTAACGAACGCCATTTTACCCGTTTCCCATAGGGTTCACAAGGGCTATAAGCTAAAGTTGAGAGCATTGAACGGCTTCCGCCTCTACTACCAGCCGCAGCTCGACCGCAGCGGCCGCGTGATCGGCGCCGAGGCACTGATCCGCTGCTTCGACGCCGACGGAGCGATGATCTCTCCCGCTGCCTTCATCCCGCTCGCCGAGGAGACGGGCCTCATCGTGCCGATCGGCGAGTGGGTGCTGGAGACCGGCTGTGCGCAATTGCGTGCCTGGCAGGCCGAGCCGGCCACGGCCGGGCTGACGCTGTCGATCAACGTCAGCGCGCGCCAGTTCCACCAGCCCGACTTCGTCGGCAAGGTGGCGGCAGCGGTCGAGCGCAGCCGCATCCGCCCCGGCGGACTGAAGATCGAGCTCACCGAGAGCGTGGTGCTCGGCGACATCGAGACCACGGTGCTGCGCATGCGGCAGATCAAGGCCCTGGGCGTGCGCTTCGCGCTCGACGACTTCGGCACCGGCTATTCCTCGCTGTCCTATCTCAAGCGCCTGCCCTTCGACCAGCTCAAGATCGACCAGGCCTTCGTGCGCGACATGGAGAAGGACACCAGCAGCGAGGCGATCGTACGTGCGATCCTCGCGCTTAGCCGCTCGCTCGAGCTCGAGGTGGTGGCCGAAGGCGTCGAGACCGCCGCCCAGCACGAGCTGCTGCTGACACGCGGCTGCGAGCTGTTCCAGGGTTATCTGTTCGGCAGGCCGGTCCCGATCGAGGACTGGAAGGCGGGCTGAGCATGGGGCACTTCCACCCGGCCCAGGCGCGCGAGCGCATGCTCGAGGTGGCGCGCCCGCCGGCCTAGCCCAGCGTCGCGGTCGCGAGCTTGGCGCCGAAGCCTATGAAGACCCCGCCCACCCCGGCGGTCGCCCCGGCGGCCAGGCGGCGGTGGCGGCGGTGGCGGCGGAACTGCGCGGCCAGGCGCGCGCCGGCGAAGATGAGAGTGGACAGGTAGAGCACGCTGCAGACCTGCACGATCACGCCCAGGATCACGAAGGACAGCGCCGGGTGCGCGTAGGCTGGATCGACGAACTGGATGAAGAAGGACACGAAGAAGAGGATCGCCTTCGGGTTCATCAGGCTGATGACGAGCGCGGTGCGGAAGGGGTGCGGCGCGCTGCGCACCGGCGGGTAGTCGGGCTTGCCGTCGCCGACCTCGTCCGCAGTCTCGTCCCCGCGCCGCCAGGTGGCGAGCGCACCGCGCAGCAGGGCGAGCCCCACCCAGGCCAGGTAGGCGGCCCCCGCATATTTGATGACCATGAACAGCTCGGGCGTGGTGCGCAGCACTGATGCCATGCCGGTGACCGCCAGCAACATCAGGATGGTGTCGCCGACGAAGATCCCCGCCGCGCCCTGGTAGCCCGCCCGCACCCCCCAGCGCGAGGCCGCCGCCATGACGTAGAGCGAGTTGGGGCCCGGCAGCAGGACGATGAAGACGGTGCCGAGGATGAAGGTGAAGAGATCGGTGATGCCGTAGAACATGATGGGAAGGAGTACGGGTGGGGGTGGAAGCCGGCGACTACTTTGCCACGGCCGCCCAAGCGCAGCCACTACCGCAGCGCCGTGTTCGCCCCTGTCGGCACACCGACACGAGCGGTCAAATATTTCTACCCGCATCAGTAAATTCAATGAATCACGCAGCGGGATATAAATCGCCCAAAAAGTGGACCGCAACGCGTGATTGATCACGGCATCGCATGCGGATCGACTCTACGATCCAGGCCTCCTGCATGCCGAAATCCGATCAAGTCCTTGTCGGCGCTGCCGTTACAACTCGTATCCAAGATGCGGAGGTGTGAAGTCCTTCACGCTGCGTTCCGACGACGGCGGAAGAATAGACGCCGATCAAGTACGCAGGAACATAAAGCCGATTGAATGCCACCCTGCCTATCGCAGCCACCCGCCACCTCAACGATTCACAAGCCATGAAAACGATCTTCCTCGTCGACGACTCCGCAACCATCCTGCTCTCCATCTCGGGAATCCTGACCAAGGCCGGCTACGCCATCGAGAAGGCCCCCAGCGCGCTCGACGCCATCAAGAAGTTCCAGGCCGGCGTGAAGGTCGACCTGCTCATCACCGACCTCAACATGCCGGGGATGAACGGGATCGACTTCATCAAGGAAGTGCGCAAGCTGCCCGCCTACCGCTTCATGCCCATCCTGTTCCTGACCACCGAATCGCAACAGTCGAAGAAGGCCGAAGCCAAGGCTGCCGGCGCATCGGGGTGGATCGTCAAGCCCGCCTCGGCCGACGAGTTGCTCAACACCATCAAGCTGGTCATGCGTTGATCATGAACGCCCGGACCTTCATCCGCCGGACGCTGTATGTCCAGGTCTCGATCGCGCTTGCGGTCGGGTTGACCGTGTATGTCTTCAACGACTGGTTCCACGCGCGCTTCCTGACCGCGCTCGGCGTCCCGCAGCCGGTGGGCGACGCACTGGGTTCGATGCTGATCGTGGTGGTGGTCGCGCTCGCCATGCAGTTGGTGTCGCTGGCGTTCTTCCGCGACATGACCTTAGGCCGCGACGGCGAGCTGGACTTGCTCCGTCGTGCCCGCGAACAGGCGGCCACCTGCCGCGAAGCTGCCACCGAGCTGCGTGACGTACCGGCCTATAGCAGAGTACTGCGAAGCCAGCTTGACAGCGTGGTGCAGCAGACCGAACAGGCGGCCTACGACATCAGCAGCCGCCTGCAGACCATCGATTCGGTGGTCGGCGAACTCAACAGCTTCGTCGCCCAAGCGTCGGCAGAATCGGCCGAACTGGCGCACGACTCCGAGGCCCGCATCGCCAATAACCAGCAGTTGATCGTGCGCATGCAGGAATACATCAATTTCCGCATCCGGCAAGCTCACGAGGATGAGGTGCGGGTGAGCCAGGTGGTGTCCGAGGCCCGCTCGCTAGGCTCGCTCACCGGCCTGATCAAGGACATCGCCGCGCAGACCAATCTGCTCGCGCTCAATGCCGCGATCGAAGCCGCACGGGCGGGCGAGAGCGGGCGCGGCTTCGCCGTGGTGGCCGACGAGGTGCGCAAGCTGTCGGCCGAAACCGAGAAAGCGGTGGTCGCGATCAACCAGGGCATCCTCGGTGTCGCCCGTACGATTGAGTCGGAACTTCAGCGCGCCATCCCGGGCGAGGAGCGCATTGCGCTGTCGCAGTTCCCCGACAAGCTCACCGAGCTGGGTTCGAGCTACGAGCACATGCTGCGCAGCCAGGCCGGCACCATCGACACCGTGCGCCACAGCAGCGAACAACTTGCCGCGATGTTCATGGATGCACTGGCCAGCGTCCAGTTCCAGGACGTCACCCGCCAGCAGATCGAGCACACGGTCGAGTCTATGGTCCGCCTCGATGAACACCTGGTCGTGCTCGCCAATCGCCTCGAGCAAAGCGAGGACCCAGGCTTCACCTACACCCCGCTCGCCCAACACCTCGACGAGATCTACGGCCGCTACGTGATGGACCAGCAGCGCGAAGCGCACGCCACCGCGGTCGGCGCCCGCCCAGGCGTTGCAGCGGGCACCTCCAACAACAAGATCGAACTGTTCTGAGTCCCACCATGGCTAATCGCAAGAAGAAATCCGACCCGCCGCTCGTGATCGCCGAAGACATGACAATCTACAACGCCGAAGCCCAGAAACAACGCCTGCTGGATGCACTGCTGGCGACCGAGCGCCTGGAGATCGACCTCTCCGCAGTGAGCGAGATCGACAGCGCCGGCTTCCAGTTGCTGGTGCTGGTCAAGCGCGAAGCTCGCCGCCTCGACAAGGAAGCCCTGATCGTGGCGCACAGCGAAGCCGTCCGCGAGGTGCTCGACTCTTACAACATGGCCGCTGCCTTCGGCGACCCGCTGCTCATCCCGGCCGTCAAGGCCTGATCCGGCCCCCCAACATGGACGAAATCACCTCCGTATTTGTCACCGAGAGCCGCGAACAACTCGCCGCACTCGAGGCCGCGCTGCTCGAACTGGAAAACCAGCCGGGCGACGACGACACCCTCAACGCAATCTTCCGCAGCGCGCACACCATCAAGGGCGGCGCCGGCGTCATCGAATGCGGCTACATCGTCGCCTTCACGCATGTGGTCGAGAACGTGCTCGACAAGCTGCGCAACGCCGAGATCACCCTGAACTCGGACCTGATCGCCTTGCTGCTGGCCTGTTCCGACCATATCGGCCACCTGCTCAGCGTGCTCGAGACCGGCGCAGCCGGCCCCGCTGACGACCTCGCCACCGACGGCGAGGCGCTGCTCGCGCGCCTGCAGCGCGACTGGCTGTCGGGCGAGAAGGCCGTGTCCCGCTCGGGCCCGCCGGCTTCCGTGCCGCCCCCGGTTCAAAGCAGCGGGGGCGGCGCAGTCGAAACCGACTGCTGGCACATCTCGCTGCGCTTCGGTCCCGACGTGCTCAGGAATGGCATGGATCCGCTGTCCTTCCTGCGCTACCTGGGCTCGATCGGCCGCATCGAGCGCCTGGAAACGCTGACTGACACCATGCCCACGGCCGAACTCATGGACCCCGAGTCCTGCTACCTCGGTTTCGAGATCAGCTTCTCGTCGAATGCCGACAAGGCCGCGATCGAGCGCGTCTTCGATTTCGTGCGCGACGAATGCACGCTGCAGATCCTGCCGCCGCACAGCCGGCTGTCGGACTACATCGCACTGATCAACACCCTGCCCGAGGACGCGATGCGCCTGGGCGAGATTCTGGTCAAGGTGGGTGCGCTGACCCAGTCCGAGCTCGATGAAGGGCTGCAGTTGCAGAGCCAGAGCGAGCCTGCTGCCGGCGACGAGGACGAAGCTACCGCGCAAGCTGACGAGCCCAAGCTCCAGATCGGCGAAATTCTCGTCGAGCAGAAAGTGGTGCAGCCAGAACTGGTCGACGCGGCGGTCACCAAGCAGAAGCAGGTCACCGAGAAGAAGGCCGCCGAATCGCGCCTGATCCGCATCCAGGCCGACAAGCTCGACCGCCTCATCGACCTCGTCGGCGAGCTCGTCATCGCCGGCGCCAGCGTGAGCCTGCTCGCCGGCAAAAGCGGCATGGGCGAGCTGGTCGAGGCGGCGTCCCTCAGCAGCCGCCTGGTCGAGGGCATTCGCGATTCCGCGCTGCAACTGCGCATGGTGCAGATCGGCGAGACCTTCAACCGCTTCAACCGCGTGGTGCGCGACACCTCGCGCGAGATGGGCAAGGACATCGAACTGGCGATCAGCGGCGGCGAAACCGAGCTCGACAAGTCCATGGTCGAGAAGATCGGCGACCCGCTGATGCACCTGGTGCGCAACGCCATGGACCACGGCCTGGAGCAACCCACGGTGCGCGAGGCCAACGGCAAGCCAGCGCGCGGCCGGCTCGAACTCAACGCCTTTCACGATTCGGGCAGCATCGTCATCGAGGTCGTCGATGACGGCGCCGGCCTCAACCGCGACCGCATCCTCGCCAAGGCCATCGAACGCGGCCTGGTCCAGGCCGGACAGACGCTGTCCGACACCGAGATCTACAACCTGATCTTCGAACCGGGCTTCTCCACCGCCGAGAAGGTCACCAACATCTCGGGCCGCGGCGTCGGCATGGATGTCGTGCGCCGCAACATCCAGGGCCTGCGCGGCAGCGTGGATGTGAGCTCGACGCCCGGCCAGGGCTCGCGCTTTGCGATCCGCCTGCCGCTGACGCTGGCGATCATCGACGGCTTCCTGGTGGGCGTGGGCGATGCGGCGTACGTGATCCCGCTCGACAGCGTGGTCGAGTGCATCGAGCTGTCAGCGGACGCAAGCGAACGCGATTACGTCAATCTGCGCGGCGAGGTGCTGCCCCTGGTGCGCCTGCGCCAGCTCTTCGCCATGGCGGGCGAAGCCCCTCCGCGCCAGAACGTGGTCGTCGTCCAGTACGCAGGGACCAAGTCGGGCATCGTCGTCGATCAGTTGCTGGGCGAGTTCCAGACCGTGATCAAGCCGCTCGGCAGCATCTTCCGCAACATCAAGGGCATCGGCGGCTCGACCATTCTCGGCAGTGGCGAAGTGGCGCTGATCCTCGACGTGCAGGCGCTGGTACAGCGCTGCGCGAACAGCGAAGAACAGCGCGCGCACGGCGCACCGCCCACGCGCACCCTGCCCGCCCCCGCACGCACCTGACCCCCTTTTTACGCGCTTAACCGTCTTCCCCTGGAGTTCATCATGAAGAACCTGAAAATCGGCCTCCGGCTTGGCATCGGCTTTGCCATCGTGCTGGCGCTACTTTTGATCGTTGCGGTAATGGGCAGCCTGCGGCTTGGCAATCTGCAGGCCGAAATCACGGACATCGTCGGCGACAAGAACGTCAAGGTCGCAACCTCGAACGACATGATCGATGCGGTCAACATGATCGGCCTGCTCCACCGGAACATGCTGATCATGCGCGGCGATGACGACATTCGCAGCTTCACGCAAGGCACGAATGATGAACGCGCCAAACTCTTGAAGAGCCTCGAGGCGCTCGAGGCCTTCTCGTATGGCGACCAGGGCGTGCGGCTACTGGATGCCATCAAGTCGGCCCGGCAAGGTTTTGTCGGCGTGCAACAACAGTTTGAGTCGCTCATTGCGCAGCGCGATTTCGACCAGGCAACAAACATCTTTGCCTCGACCTATCGCCCGGCTTATCTGACGTATCTAGATTCAGTGAGCAAATTCATCTCTTACCAGACCGAGCTGATGCAGGAGACAGGCCGCGACGCCGAAGAACTCGGCGAGCAGTCCGTGATGCTGCTGATCGGGCTGGCCATCGCTGCGCTGGTGATCGGTATCGGCTTTGCATTCTTCATCACCCGCTCGATCACCCGTCCAGTGGGCGAGGTGAGCGCAGCGGCCAAGAAGATGGCCGGCGGCGACTTCAACTTCGACCTCAAATCCGACGCCAAGGATGAGGTTGGCGACGTGGTCCGCGCGGTTGCAGACGTTCAGTCCAGTGTCAAGCGCATGATCGCCGACGCCAGCATGCTGTCCGACGCTGCCGTGGCCGGCAAGCTCTCCACCCGTGCCGACGCCACCAAGCACCAGGGCGACTTCGGGCGCATCGTGCAGGGCGTCAATAACACGCTGGACGCCGTGATCGGTCCCCTGAATGTGGCCGCCGACTACGTCGATCGTATCGCCAAGGGCGCCATCCCGACCAAGATCACCGACACCTACAACGGCGACTTCAACACCCTCAAGAACAAC
>NZ_JBNCAR010000063.1:0-6851 GCF_051280715.1 Thauera sp. AutoDN2
TCAGACTCCTATCCCGGCAAGCAAAAGCTCGAGCACACTGGGATCTACGGCTTGCTACCCCGGACGCTCAACATAATCGAGGCATCTACATAATCGGCCAAAACTGCCGGTGACGGCAGTCCAACTGAATTGCCGGCATCTGCCCACTCGTACCCTACCTTGGGGGTTCTGAAGATTGAAATCGGTATCGGGGTCACTTCTCGTCCGCCAAGTGCTCCTCGATCTCATCCACGAACGGCGACGAGCGCCTTGCGGTGTGTACTATATGGACCTCAGCTTTCGCCCGAGTGAACCCGACATAGAAGAGCCGGCGGGCCTCCGCGAGCTGCTGTTGGCCAACACCGTTGCGCGGCAAACGACCTCTGTCCATGCCGAACATAAATACCACGGCAAACTCCCTGCCCTTCGCGCTATGCAGCGTCGACAGAGTCAGGCGATCAAGTTGCTCACCGCTCCCAGACAGTTCGCCCAAGACCATGTCTGGGTGGTCGCCCGCCGGCGCTACGCGCGCCGCGAACGTTGCGAGCGTCTCGATCTCGTCACGCAGTGCGACACATTGGGAAGCGAACGGCTCGATCACATTGACCCGCAGTCCTTCCATCCAGCGATGCAGCAAAGTGTTTGGGTCTCGCATCTCCCACAGTTCGGCGATCAGTGCGCGATGAAAGTCCAAAAGCTGTGCATCGCTATGGATGGCCTCTATGAACAGCCGCCGCCCTTCCCTTAGCACGCGCGCGAGCCGTGGTTTCCCCGTCCGCCATCCACCGCAACACCATTGGCTGCACAACTCCAACCACTGCATGATTCGGCTGGAACGTGGGTATAAGGCGTTGCCATCGGAGCGCACGATCGGGATCGAAGCGGCCTCGGCGGCATCGGCAACGGCATTGCCAATCCAGGCCGCCGGATACAGCACGGCCACGTCGCGGTAGCCCAGTCGCGGATGCCGTTCCAGCACCTGCGGCAGCAACTCCTGCACAAGGCGTACCGCCTGCTGCTCGTACGAACCTCCCAAGGGATGGATGAACACCATGCCCTGTGCAGCGGCGTCAGCCGCTTCATAGTCGCGCTCCTCGCCCAAGGCCACTCGGGAGGCTGCGACGATGCGATTGCCACTGCGGTAGTTCAGTCGCAGGCGCACGGTCTCGACGTCCTCGCGCTCGGAAAGCCGGCGCAGCAGATCAGGGCGGGCCCCAGCGAACCCATAGATCGACTGGTCGACATCGCCCACGGCAAACAACCGCATGCCCGCGCGAAAGCACAATCCCAACACCATGCGGTGTAGCGCCACGCCGAGGTCTTGGTACTCGTCTATGACAAGCACAGGATATTTAGCAAGCAGTGCGCGCTGCAGCCACTGGTTGTCGCGCAGCGCACGCACGGCCAACAAGGGCATGTCGTCGAAGTCGATTAGACCTCGCTGACGCAGCGCTTCCTCGTAGGCTTCCACCAGTTCCGAGAGTTCCGGATCAGTCTCGCGCCACTCCACGCTATCGCGGTTCAGGATCGAGCGTCGATGGTTGCCGAGGCGGAAGTCCAAGTCCTGAAGATTGCCGGGTTCTACCAGTGTTCGGGCCGCCGCCTCGGCTAGTGACTCCTGCTTCTCCGCTCGTGTGGCCACTCCAAATCTTTCGGGCAATCCCAGCCCTGCCACCTTGGCGTAGGGGAGGATAATCTGCGTGAGAGAGAAAGAATGTACCGTCCCAACGAACACGCGCCCACCAGGCTCGACCCCCAGGGCGGCCAGCCGATCTTCAAGTTCACGTGCACACTCGTTGTTGTATGTGATGCAGGCCACGCCTCTCGGTTCACGCACGTCCTCCGCCAGCATGCGCGCCATCTTGGCCGTCAGCGTCTTGGTCTTCCCGCTCCCGGGCCCCGCTAGGACGACGCAATGGCCACGGGACTCGTAGGCTGACCATTGTCCAGGATTACCCCGGAGCTGTGCCGCCGCACGCAGGTAGGCTGCTCGATCAGACACGTTCGGCCACGAAGTCGATGGCGTTAGCGATATAGGCCGGCGGCGCCACGCCCCCGACGCACGAGGCCAGGCGCTGCGCGAACCGGCCCTTGCCGACGACTTCGATTAGCTTCAGGTACCTGTCGACGTCAAGCGTATCCGGATCAGCCTCCCAGCCATCGATCCAACCCTTTCGTTCTTCGCTCCACGACGTTTCGCGCAGCGTGTCGATGACCCCCTGCGTGAAGTTTGTATCGTTGAACAGGTCGACCTCCAACGTATCCGTATTGGAGAAGACACCGTATGCCTCGCAACGGGCGGCGAACTTATCGCCGTCTTTCATGGCCTTGAGCTCCTTGATGAGTTCTGCCGGAGACTCCCCCGTCCGCGCAGTCTCCATGGTGTCGACGAGTTTCCAGGAGCGGTTGAAGCCAAGAGGCGCTCCCTTCGGCCGGGGATCCCAATCTGTCACGACCGAGAATGGAATGCCCATCGTGGTTAAAAATTTCGCATAGGGAGTGAAGTTCGTGCCAGCGACCGAACATACCGTAATGCCCAAGTGGTCCAAATCATGTCCCCTTGCGGCGGCAAACACAGGTAGCAGAAACTTCTCAGCATCCCCTTCTACCAGGATAATCCCGCGTGCGAACAGCATCTCCGCGCGTGTGACGTCGAGGTAACGCTCTAGGTCATCCTCATCATCCGTGGTGAGGTCGACGGAAGCCGCCGAGGTGACGACGGTACCTTTGTCTGCAGATTGACGCAGCAGGACCAGCGATCGCAGCGGTGCGACGCTGGCGATATGCGGCGAATGGGTAGTCATCAGCAGCGACAGTAGTTGTTCCTTCTTCTCCTCCTCTTCCTCGTTTTCTGCTTCTTCGGCGGCGACGCCTTGGAACAGATGACGGTACACCGACCGCTGCAGGTGCGGGTGCAGGTGGGCCTCGGGCTCTTCAATCGCTAGCAGGGTATGGTCCCGCCGGTTTTCGGCCATCAGTTGCCGCAACTCAAGGGTCTTCAGCGTGAGGAAGGCGACGTTGGCCGAGCCAAGACTGGCCTCGCTGATAGTGCGCAAGCCGCCATCGATCAGGAGGCGAAGGTTCCGGTACAACCGTGTCACATCGGTCGTCCCGAAGCCCAAGCTCGGCTGGATGTCCTGACTGGGGCCGCTCATTGACGCAAACAGCTCCTGTAGGCCCTGCTCCAAACTCTGCACGGATGGAAACTCCGCTAGTTGGCCAGTTGCCGCTTGAACAGCATCGCGCACCTCCTGAAGATCGTTGCTCGCCACGCATGCAAACGCGCGTTCGAGCAGAGGCCGAAGGGGAGAGCGACGCCATGTCGCCAAGTCGCCCTCTGCGTCCCGCAGCGCGGGCAGGAGGTCCATCGCGATGCGCCGCCTTAGGTCATGCCCGAACCGCTTCGTCTCCGCCTCACCACCGTAGCAAAGGAACTCGTAGTCGTCGTCGGACTTGGGAAACCCGTCGATGCCGGGGATCGGCCGAAATTCGTAAGTGAGTCGCACGGTGTGCGGATCATCGTCGAGTCGGAAGTCCGTGAGTTGGGCCAGTAGGTCTAGGTTGTCCTCGAGGTCGGACAGTTCCACAAACACCGTGATCTTTTGATCTTCGAGCGGCTCGCCGAGCCCATCCCAGAAGTCCCCTTGGCCTAACTGGCGCGCGCTGTCTGGCAAACTAGGATCGAAGATCAACCGCAACGCATAGAGTAGGTTGCTCTTTCCGACGCGGTTCTCTCCCACGATGACGATGTTTCCATCGAGTGTGACGTCGATCTCGCAGAAATTTCGGAAGTTGTTGATGTAGATCCGTGTGAGCTTCATGGTTTCTCTCGACTTCAGGTTTCTCGGCTCGCAGCTGTCGGCCCCAAAATCACATCAGAATCAGTGGCGTGTGATGAGGACAGCATACGCCTATGACGGACGTTATGCGTACGTACTCGTACGCTGCCCTTTGCAACACTTGGGAAACTCAATCGCCAGTAACGTAGCAAATACCGGCCATTCATTTGTGCCGCCGCCAGTGACGGCTTCGGCCGATCTGCCGAAGTACAGCAACCGATAGCGTCCAAAGCGAATCGACCTTTTAGGCATCCGACCGGGAGCGAGGGTTGCCGGCTGCAGTTGGCCGATCTGAGTCCTACGGCGTCTTCTGGTGCGAGGATCCTGCAGGGTGCGTCGCGGGTTCCGGCCCTCGGGTGAGATGCAAAAAGGGCGGGGAACCCTTCGGATTCACCCGCCCCTTGCTGGCCGTCTGCCATTTTTTGCCTAGCAATTTGCCAGTTTATGCCCTTCGCTACAACTATTGTAGGGCTCCAGAATAGTTGAGTTTGTCCTTGAGCAGATTCAGATGCTTACGCGACTATTGTGTGGGTTTGTGCCGACTCCCCCACACAATAGTCGAGAATTTCCTACTACCGTCACAGAATAGTCGCATCAGACAGATCTTTCCCGTCGAGAGGGTTCAGAAAACTCGCAATCGGGTATCAAAGAGTGCCTTTAAAGGTATGAGCGCTGGCATAGCGGTGCTAATGAGTGGTTATCGGCCTGAGCTGCCGGCAGCTTGATGGCGCAGTCAGGCAGTAATGTGTCTGTCACCTGCCGTTCGAGCGTCAGGCGACGGTGAACGGCGGCTACTCCATCGCGCCAATTGGAACTACCGACCCATGCGAGACATTCGCCCTGCTCTCGCTGCGGAGGCAGTTGACGGCATAGAGGAGCCGTTCAATCGCCAGAGCTGCACACGCCGCCCTATTCGCGTGCGCCCGCAAGCGCATGCGTGGACGGTAGTAAGTCAGAGGACGAACTGGTTTGCTGACTTGTTCATCCGCTCAACAATCTGGTCGAGCTGCTCCACCATTGCGTTCGCTTGGGAGACGACGCTCACATTCTGGTCAGTCATGGCAGCGACCTGCTCAACATTCTGGGCAAGCTGCGTCATGGCTGCGCTTTGCTCGGAGGATGCGTGCGAAATCTCGTTCACCCGTGCCGTAGTGTCGGTCATTTCGCTGTGGATTCGTTGCAGCACTTCCTGTGCCGAATGTACGAGCGTTGCGCTCTCCTCTACCTGCGCCGCCCCTGCGCGCATCGCCTGCACCGCGAGCCGCGTTTCTCCCTGAATCATCTGAATGGTGCTACTGATTTCGTGTGTCGCGGTGCTGGTTCGTTCGGCGAGCTTTCGTACTTCGTCAGCGACGACCGCAAATCCTCGACCGACCTCGCCGGCCCTTGCAGCCTCAATCGCAGCGTTGAGCGCGAGCAAATTTGTCTGATCAGCGATCTCGTTGATGACAGACGCAATCTTGCTGATCTCATCCGATCGTTGTCCCAGCATCTCGACTTGCTCGGCGGCCGACGCAACGGTTAGCGAAAGCGCTGTGATTGCATTGCATGCGCTTTGAGACCTTTCGACCCCCTCATTCGAGGCTGCAGCTGCATCGCTCGCGACAGTCTTCGTCGACTGGGCATGTTCGGCGACCTCAGCGATCGACACGGTAATTTCCTCGACTGCGGCAGCAGCAGCCGAGGTGGACTCGGCTTGACTCATCGCAGATGCTTGGATCTGTTGCATACCCGCGCCGACCTCGTCCGTCGCAACGGAAACCTGTTTTGCGATGTCGGCCATGCCTTGAACGGTCGCCTGAAGCGACGAGGCAAACTTGTCGGTACGCCGAATAACTGCTCCAAGTACGTCATCTCGTGCCGAATCGATTCGTATTCGAAGGTTACCCGTCGAGAGAACAGCGCCCAGCCAGTTGGCGAACCCCGAAAGCTCCCGATTGACGCGTGGTGCATAGAGGAGCATGAACGAAAGCCCATAGATCAGGATAAAGGCATGAAGCACAACAAGGGGCGTGCGGTATTCACTCATATCCGAATACAGCGCCGCGAGTCCGGCGGTGGCACTCAGTAGCGCAACGAGCGCTATGGCGCTCATCTGCACTGGAAGCGCACCGGCCCAGCTCGCCCAAGCAGGGCGCGCCTTGATGGCGCGTCCGTGCTTTACTGACAGTCGCTTGTTACCGCGGCGAATGGTTTGGTAAGCGTCGCTCGCGGCGTTCACCTCTTCTCGGCTCGGACGACTGCGAACCGACTGATAGCCGACGACCTGACCCTTCTCGCGCACGGGGCTGACATTTGCTACGACCCAGTAGAACCCACCGTCCTTGCGTCGGTTCTTCACGATGCCGCGCCATGGTCTGCCAGCCTTAAGGTCATGCCACATGTCGGCAAACGCTGCTTCGGGCATGTCAGGGTGACGAACGATGTTGTGCGATTGCCCGATCATTTCATCACGTGTGAACCCGCTGATGGCGGCAAACGCCTCATTCGCTTCGACGATGACGCCCTTCAGATCCGTTTGCGAGTAGATGAACTCGTGCTCTGGGAGAAGCGTTTCGACATCGGTGACGGGAAGATTTTTTCTCATGTTTTCTGAGCACTAACGCAGTTAGACGTACCTACGCCGGCACGGGGTGCAGGCGCGGATCGGGCCAGAGGAGGGGAGATGCTAATGTTTAACGGCTACATCGACACCTCCTTTAGCATCGAGAGCCGCTCCATCCTCAGAGATCGCCATTTTCGAATATGATCAATCAGTGATGGATTGATTTAACGTGAAAGAGCCCGGCTTCTGAACGAGCGAAGCCCTGACCGCAGCAGGTCATCGGAGCGAAGGCGTGTCGGCGCCGGTCCAATATTGACCAGGTGTACCGGTTGAATTTTGACCAGGGGCGATAGCTGCTCGTCATTGCTGCAGCTGTGGATAAGTGTATCGGATTCGCGGTCCTGTTTGCCCTCTTGTGTGCTTGCTGTCGAGCGAGGGAGAGGCGACGCGGGGGAATCTGCGAAGGGCGTAGCCCGAAGCAGATTCCC
>NZ_JBNCAR010000064.1:0-6152 GCF_051280715.1 Thauera sp. AutoDN2
TAAGGGGGTGGGTCGATCCGTTACGGCGTAACGGCGCTGCGGATCAGTGGTAGTAGTGCGCGCCGCGCAGGTTGGCGTGCGCATCGGGCAGGGCGAGTTCGGCCTGTTGCGGCGCACTCGCCGGCAGCGGTGCGCGATCGAGCCCAGTCTTGAGCATCGAGGCGAGGTTCTTGTAGCGCATCGCCCCGAGCGCGACGGCGCGGGTGGCGGCGGCCTCCAGCCGTGTGTTGCCGTACTGGCGTGCCAGGCGCATCAGCCCCAGGCAGGCGCGGTAGCCCTGTTCGGGGTGCGGCATGCGTTCGAGCTGGAAGGCGACCACACGCTCGGTGTGCGGCCCCACCGTGGCGCCCCAGGCGATGAGCTTGCTGGGCGACCACTGGCGGTGGGCCTGGTGCGAGGCGGGCATGTGCTCGGTGAGTGTGCTGAAGGCGCCGCGCCGGTGGCTGCGGGCATGCACCGCCACTCGGCGTCCGCCGGCGAAGCACTCGATGCTCGAGAGCGTGACGCGAAGTTCCAGCACCTGCCCGACCAGCGCGTGGGGCACGCTGTAGTAGTGGCCGTCGAACTCGACGTGATAGTCGATGTTGGGCTTGGCCTTCTTCCACTGGGCGAACTGGAACGGCGTGGCGGGCAGCGCACGCAGCGCCGGCTGGTCGAGCGTCTCGAAGGCGCTGCGACGATTGCCCGGCAGGCGCTGGAAGGGGCGTGCGTTAAGATCCTCGAGCAGCTCGGCGATGGCCACGTCGAGCTCGGCCAGCGAGAAGAAGCGCCGGTGCCGCAGCCGCGCCAGGATCCAGCGCTGCACGATCTGTACGCCCACCTCCACCTTGCTCTTGTCCTGCGGCTTGTAGGGGCGTGCGGGCAGGATCGCCACGCCGTAGTGCTGGGCGAACTCGGCCGTGGTGCGCTGCAGTTGCGGCTCGTATCGGTCCGGTTCGCCGACCATGGAGCGGGTGTTGTCGGGGACGATCAGCTCGGGCGCGCCGCCGATGAAACGCAGCGCCCGCCCCAGCGCCCCCAGCCAGTCAGCCTGCGACTGCGTGGCCGTGGCGCAGGCGAAGGTGTAGTTCGAGGCCCCGAGCACGGCCACGAAGATCTGCGCCCGAGAAATCTCGCCGGTCTCGGCGTCGACGATCGGCACCGTGTCGCCCGCGTAGTCGATGAAGAGCTTCTCGCCGGCGCGGTGCACCTGGCGCATCGAGCGCTTGAGGCCCTTGGCGAAGTCCCGGTAGAGGTCGCAGAAGCGCGAATACTGGTAGGTCGGCCCGGCCGTCGCCTGGACGTACTCCTCCCACAGCAGTGCCAGGGTGACGTTCTTGCGCTTGAGGCCTTGATGGACGGCGGCGAGATCGGGCATCCGGTAGCCCACCGCCGTCCCGCGCGGACGCGGCGTCCCGCCCAGCAGGGCACGCAGGCGCGCCTCGTCGGCCGCCGCCAGTTCGGCCCAGCTCACGCCGCTGGCCTCGGCCGCCTTCACATACTTGGCGACGACGCCCTTGGAGATCGACAGCGCGCGCGCGATGCGCTCATGCGAGAGCGCGCAGTCGTACTTGAGCCGTAACAGCTCCTTGATGTTGTGCATGGCAATCCGCTCCGCCGGCATCCCTTCGCTCCGCGCAAAGCGCGCGAGGGTAGCCGTGACAAGGATGGTTGCCACGCTGGCCGCACAGGCCGTTCCGATTTGATCGTGACCGACGATTCCGACAACGTGACCGGTGATTCCGACGACGGACTGAATCGGTCACGATCAAATCGGAATCGCCGGTCACGACCTCGGAATCACCGGTCACACCCTTCTCGGAATGGGCGGTCACGATGGGTCGGAATACGCATCCAGCCTCAAAAACGGTTGCTGTGCCATTTTTAACGCAATACCGATGGGTTTTCCCCACGATGAACCCCCAAGACAGGAGCGGGAGCGAAGGATATATATTTTGCACGAAAGAAGGAGATACCCCCCAGCCGACGGCCAGGGGGCTTGAAGCAGGTGATCAGGTCGCAGACCTGATCACCTGGGCGGGACCCCGATGAGGGCCAGCCACTCGTTGTCACCATGTGCCAACTTTTTGCTGCGAACCACTTCATCTGCGTGAAGTGGTTCATGAGGGACTTTCACCCTCGCGCCTTGGTGCCACCCAAGGCGCCGTGAGTGGGGGCCAACCCGCTCACCGTCACACATCACACAACACACTGGGGCTGCCAACCCCCGCGCGTTCTCGCACGACATCAGCTTTCGTACCGAGCTCGTCGCCCGTCCTGCTCTCGACCGCATTGGTCAGCCGTTCGCAGACTCCTACTCGCCGAATCTCCCCCGCTTCCTCTCACTGGTGCCACCCAGCTCGTCGAGGTTCAGCGGTTCCCTGCTTAGACAGATGCCCTCCCGCGTTGCGGGGTGGGGCGCTTCCGCTACTACGTGTGTTTAGCGGTTGGCTCCACGCGTCAGACTTAGCCCTGTGGGCTTACCCCAGCTTGCGCCGGGTTTCCGGGGGCAAAGATTCCAAAAATCCTCCCGTACTACCTGCCGAGCTTCATTACCGACCAATACACCACCGCATCACACACTCCCAGATGCTCCCTCTTCGGGTTGCAAGTACATGCTTGAGCTGTGCATCGACCCCACGCTTCCGTGGGTGCCAGCGCTTCTAGGTTTCCCCTCAGCGCCCTGTCGTCTTTCAACGACCTCAGAAGCCTACATGCTGGGCCTCGTCATCCGCGTCTCCGCTGATCCCGAGGGCCGGACTGGGTACCGGCTTTCACGGCTGCCAGGTACACATCCATTACTGGAGTGCCCGTTTCGCAGTCGCCCAATCCTGCCCGTGATTCGCCAACGGGAGCGGATTGAGTCGAAGGGGGGATTTCACCCCCAGCGCTCGTTTCAGCCGCACCAGCCCTATTAGAGGCATGCGGCTAAATCGTGCTTGCGACCGTCGGCAACGGTCGCTCGGGGCATCCACCCCTGCGCTTGTGTGTGTCGGGGCTGGCAGCCCCCGGTGATAAATGAGGGCGGCAACCCTGTGCGACAGTTCGATCTTACCGACACGAGAGTGCCTGCGCAAACATACGGAATCTTAATATGTTGCCTGCGTTAAGCTATTATTCGGTATCAAGACTGCTTTCGGCTTAGTAAATGGCTCAGTATCTGGACTGGTTCATCTTCACAAAAAAGACCGTAGTCATGCAAAGACTTGGAGACCTGGCCCGGACCGGACATATTTTCTACGTGGCCGGGCAGATCCCGCGTGAGAAGGCTGGCTACCTTGCCGGCAAGCTGGATGACCTGTACCAAGCAGGGTTGTCGCGGTTGGAGCAGAGCAGGAAAAGGAAGGCAGGAAAGGCCAGTTTTCGCCTGCTGATGCTAGCGGACGCGGAGGATGCTACGGGGCCAGTGTCATGGTGGCTGGTCCGCACAGAAGGTGAGGTGCCGGCACCTGCGGAACGAGAGCGGTGGCGCAATCTCCTTGTGGATCGGCTGAAGCTGACAGGTTATGAGCTTGTCCGTCAGACGCGGGCGGGGGCGTCAGCCCCTGCCTGGACCTGGAGGTATGAAAAGGAGCAGGAACAAGCTTTGAGACATGCGCTGCTCCGAGCCATCAGGAGTCGGCGCGACGACGAGCTCCGCCAGTTGATTCATACCATCTGGCGCACGCCGGGCTTTGCCGGGGCGCGGGCGCAGGCGAAACGGTTTGCAGATCTCATCCGGTCCGACTGGAAACGCAGTCGCGGGACGGAAGTGCTACCAGAGATTCCGCAGGCACTGGGCTACGTGCGCCGGTTAGCTGACGTGGGACTCAAGTTGAGCGAATTGGGTGTCAGGGTGCGCGGGCACCGCCGTTCATAAACCTCTGTGTATGCGCATACATGTGGTGGTTGGGGACGTCTCAGAAAACGGAAAATAAAGTACGTTAAGCCATTGGCATGGCCACCGCTCTCGCAAACGATCATTTTCAAGAAGCCACCGTGAGAATGCGGGCCGCGCCAGTGCTGGCCTTGTCCGTCCCGTTCTCAAAAACCGCTCTCGAATCGAGCCGCCGAGACTGCCGAGTTTCGAGAACAGCCGAAACGCCGCTTCCAGCGGCAGACGCCACACGCAAAGCCGCGCCGTTGCTGGATCGAGCATTCCTTAGCGTGCTTTAAATTCCGTTTTCTGAATCGACCCCGACTACGACCACGAGGGCTGGTTCCTCAACATGGTCGGGATGTACTGAGGGTGCCGGTCCACGCAAGACCGTCGACGTTCAGCCGTCCACGGTCTCCTCGCCGCCATCCTTGGACAGCTCTTCGGCCCGGCGCTCATCCAGGTGGCGCTGCAGGCGGGCCACGTCTTCGGGCGACCAGTCGTCGATGCCGGTGACTTCCAGCCAGGCGTTGATGTAGTGCGATGGCGCGTAGACGTGGCCGAAACCCATTGGTGCGCTCATCGACAGCGAAGTATCCATTGCCATCTGCATCATCGTCACGACCGGATACCAGCGCATCGCCGGGGATACGTCCGGCGGGCGCGGGGCATCGAGCAGTTCCGGTTCGCGGAAGAAGCCGTGACGGTCGAAGAACGTCACCGCGTCGCTGCCGTACTGCAGGTAGACCACGCGCATCGGGCCCCACGGCGTGCCGGGCGGGGTGGAGCTGCCGTCCTGGTTCATGAAGCGGACGAACGAGCCGTCCTGGAACTGCGGCAGCCACACCGGCGAACCGGGATTGCGCGAGCGGGTCAGCCCGGCCCACTTGCTAGCGGCGAACGGAGGTCCGCTCCAGACCGCGCCATCGAATGGTTCGCCGAGCAGCTCGAACATCTCGAACGAGCGTTCCGAATTGAGCGCGCCCAGGCTCAGGCCGTGCAGGTACAGCTTCGGCCGCCGCTCGGGCGGCAGCGTGCGCCAGTAGCCGTAGACCTCGCGGAACAGTGCGCGCGCGGTGACCCCGCCTGTGTCCGGATCCAGGAACAGCGTCAGCGGACTGGACAGGTACGAGTACTGCACCGCGACGCTGGCCACATCGCCGCGGTAGAGATATTCGATGCCGTCGATGCCGGACGGGTCGACCCAACCGGTGCCGGTCGGAGTGATGATGATCAGCGCCTTGCGCTCGAAGCCGCCGACGCGCTTGAGTTCTTCCAGCGCCAGCTGGGCGCGCTCTTCGGGCGTGTCGCCGGTGGGCAGGCCCGCGTACACGCGCAGCGGCGCCTTGGCGCCGGGACCGGCGTAGGCGGCGAGTTCGTCGGCGGTGGGGCGGGCATCGACGTAGCGCCGGCCCATGCGCCCGAGCTGGTTCCAGGCCACTAGCGACTGCGCGCTGCCGGGGCTGTCCCATTCGGTCGGCGGCGGCATGTCGGGCGGGATCAGTGCATCGGCCTGGCGATAGGAGGCGTCCAGGATGTCCAGCAACGAGGACAGGATCACGCCGTTGACCAGGCCCACCAGCAGCAGCACGCCGGCGATCGCACCGACCACGTGCGCGATCCGTCGCGGCACCTTGCGGGTGACCAGGCGCATCACCGCCTTGATGATCATCAGCGCGATGCGGCCCAGCACGACCAGCAGCAGCGCCACGACCGCCGCACCCGCGAGTACGCCCAGGATGCGCGATGGACCGGCGGGAGCCAGGTGCATCAGTTCGCGGACGATGTTTTCCCAATGCTGGCTGCGCCAAAGCGCGAGCGCGGCGATGACCGCGCAGGCGACGACCGCGATACGGCGGCGACGCGGCTGTCCCGCCGGCCCGGGGAGCGGCAGCTCCAGGTATCCCCACAGCCAGCGCAGCAGCACGCCCAGGCCGTAGCCGGCGGCCAGGCACATGCCCGACAGCACCGCCTGCGCGACCGTGATCCGTGGCGTGAGGCTGGGCGTGAGCGAGGCGGCGAAGAACAACGTCCCCAGCACGAGCCCGGTATTGCCAAGGCGCGCCAGCAGCGAACGCCGGAGCCGGGTGAACCAGCCATCGGATGTAGTACCGGAAGCGAGTGCAGCGTCGTCGTCCTGTCGCATCAAGTATCCCCTGCGAGTGGTCCCCTTGGGCCAATATACCGGACACGGATAGGCGTTTTAACCGCATGAGGCCAACCGCACCACCTACGAATATGACGGCCACGACCGCCGGGTGAAGCTGCGCTACCCGCACCCCACCACGGTTGGCACCTCATCGACCACCGACTACGA
>NZ_JBNCAR010000065.1:0-6037 GCF_051280715.1 Thauera sp. AutoDN2
TGTATTCCTGTTTCGGGATGCGCTTCATGTCGTTCTTCCTGTCTTTGCGTCGATCGTACGACGACTACGTTGGAAGACGAAATCCGTGGGGCAGCTCAGAACCGCGGGTGGGCAAAGATCGTCCAGCCATGAGCGACCAGGGGCGTGGGTTGCGTCGTGCTCATTCATCCTCTGGCGGCAGGGCGGCATCCAGATCGACGTCAATGCCACTGAGCAGCGTTTGTAGCCGTCAGACAAGGTCCGCATCCACCGCCTGCAGGTGCTCGGGATGGCTCGGAAGCGCTCCCCCTCGGCCCGGGCTTCGGTAAGCAACTTGCTTCAATCGTCCGGCGGGCGCGGCTTCGGTGTCGTTGATCTGCATGGTGGTCGTCTTGATGTGTTTGACGGGTCTGCCTCGCAATCGATACGACATGATGCCCAGACGCGTGACGCTTGAGGCACCGCGCAAGCTTGCCATTGCTGTCGGTCTGATCGTTGCCGCCTTTGCGCATTGTGCGCGAGCGTCATGCGCATATAATGTGCGCACAGAACGAACGCAGGGACCCTGCCATGCTCGCCAGCTACGACCATAACGCCCCCAAGAGGCCCACGAACCTCAGCATCAACAGCGATTTGCTGAGAAAGGCCAGGGAACTCGATATCAACCTGTCAGCAGCCCTGGAGCAGACCCTTGCTGAAGTCGTCAGAAAGCGCCAGCAGGAGCAATGGCTCGCGGCGAATCAGGAAGCCATCGACGCCTACAATCGGCAGGTGCAGGACCATGGCACCTTCAGCGATGGGCTGAGGAGCTTTTGATGGGTCAGTTTTCGGTATTTAACAACAAGAATGCGGAGAGCAAAGGGAGGTACCCCCTCCTTCTCGACGTTCAGTCCGAGCTTCTTGCTTCTCTGGAAACACGTTTGGTCGTTCCGCTCGCACCGGCTGCCGACTACAAAGGCAAGGCGATGACAACGCTCACGCCGAGCTTCGAAATTGATCAGAAATCCTACGTAATGCTCACACCCCAGATGGCGGGCATTGCACGCACGGAGATGGGTGTGGAAGTGGCCGATCTATCCAATCATCGCCAAGACATCATTTCCGCGATCGACTTCCTGATCACGGGGTTTTGACCCGCCCGGCGGAGTGCTGCAGCGCAGCTTGGTCGTCGCACAGTGCCACCTGGCTGGCCTGGCAGCGCAGGTGGAAATTCTCCCAGCGCTTGCGGCTGTCTAGCTGCTGCTTGAGGCGTTGGGAGCCGAACAGCGCATGCTCGTCATGGCGCTGCCCAGCCTCTCAGTCGGCGAGCGCATACGCGCCCGTCTGGTCATGCACCTCGCGCCCGGTCAGCGGTGGATTGAACACGCACACCATGCGCATGTGGCTGCCCTTGTTGGCGCGCAGGATGTGGCGGTCGTGCCGGTTCAGGCAGTACAGGGTGCCGGGGCGGATGGCGTGGGTCACGCCGGTGGCGAGGTCGGTGATCTCGCCCTCGCCCTCGATGCAGTACACCGTCTCGAGGTGGTTCCTGTACTCGAACTCATGCTCGGTGCCTGGTTTGATGATGGTGTCGTTCAACGAATAGCCGACGCCGGCATCCTTGTAGATCAGGCGACGGCTGTTCCAGCCTTCGGTATCCACGTCGGCGGCGGTGCCGATGACGTCGTCCAGATGCTTCACGATCATTGGAGCTTCCTCGTAGGTACGGTGCACCCCGTTCTTTACGGGGCGCGGTAGGTGAAAGACGGGGCGCAGTGAGGACGGGGATCTCAGGCCGCGGCTACGATCGCGGCCGCCGCGTTGTCGACCCCCAGGGCGTCGCACAGACCCGCTTCGATCACGTCCAGGCCGTGCCGCAGCTCTTCCTCGGCGATGGTCAGGCTCGGGAGCAGCTTGAGCACCTGGTCGTCAATGCCCGCAGTCTCGATGATCAGCCCGCGCTTGAAGCACGCTTGCGAGATGCGTGTCGCCAACTGTGCGTCGTCGAACTCGATGCCCCAGATCAGCCCGCACCCGCGCACCCGCGCATCCGGAACGTGCTTTGCGACGATGTTGGCCAGGCGCTTCTCCACCAGCTCCGCCTTGCGCCCGACATCCTCGGTGAGGAGGCCGTCCTGCCAGAACTTGAGCGCGGCGGTGGCAGTGACGAAGGCCGGGTTGTGCCCGCGGAAGGTGCCGTTGTGTTCGCCCGGCGCCCATTGGTCGAGCTCGGGCTTGATCAGCACCAGCGCCAGCGGCAGGCCATAGCCCGACAAGGACTTGGACAGCGTGACGATGTCCGGCACGATGCCTGCGTCTTCGAAGCTGAAGAACGTCCCGGTGCGGCCGCAGCCGACCTGGATGTCGTCGACGATGAGCAACACGCCGTGCTCTTCGGTGATGCGGCGCAGGCGCTGAAGCCATTCGATGCTGGCGACGTTGACGCCACCCTCCGCCTGCACGGTCTCGACGATGACCGCGGCAGGCTTGTCCATCCCGCTGCCCTCGTCCTTGAGCAGCGCTTCGAAGTAGTCGAGCGTATCGGTGCCTTCGCCAAGATAGCCATCGAACGGAACGGAGGCGGTGTGGCCGAGCGGCACGCCGGCACCGGCGCGCTTGAACCCGTTTCCGGTCACCGCCAGCGCGCCCAGCGTCATGCCGTGGAAGGCATTGGTGAAGCCGACCACCTGCTCGCGTCCGGTCACCTTGCGCGCCAGCTTGAGCGCAGCCTCGACCGCATTGGTGCCGGTCGGCCCGGGAAACTGGAATTTGTAGCGCAGGCCTCGCGGCTGCAGGATGATTTCGTTGAAGCGCTCGATGAAGCCCTGCTTCGCCTCGGTGTACATGTCCAGCGAGTGCGTGATGCCGTCGCGCATAAGGTAGGCCAGCAGGGCCTGCTTGATCCTGTCGGGGTTGTGACCGTAGTTCAGCACACCTGCGCCGCAGAAGAAGTCGAGGTAGCGGCGGCCCTCGGCGTCGATCATCCATGCGCCCTTGGCGCTCGTGAACATCGCGGGAAAAGTGCGGCAGTAGCCGCGCACTTCGGATTCGTACTGTTCGAATGTGTTCATCATGAAGTAACTCCTGTGGTCGAAAAAGGGCGGGGCTGCGCTCGACGCGGGACGAGCGGCATCGGGGCGCTCGCGCCTGCGAGTGCCCGGCACGGCACGAAGCCGGTCAGACCGGTATGGGGTTCTCGAGCTGGGACTGAACGCCGCGGGCGGGCGTATGGCGCGCAATCGGGCCCACGCGCAACAGCGGCTCGGCGGGGTGATCTGCTGGAAACAGATCGATGGTGAAGTAGGGGGTTACCTGGCAGCGGGTGTCATGTTCGCGCGCCAGGCGGTGAAACAGCGCACTCGAGGCCAGGTTGTCGTCCGCTACCGTGGCTGTCACCCAGCGACAGCAGGCATTGGCCGGCAGGCTCAACCACTGCTGCAGCAGTTGCAGGCCGAGGCCCTGGCCGCGCTGCTCGGGCAGCACCCCCACCTGCCAGACGAAGGCAGTGTCGGCCTCGCGCGGCGGGTGGAAGCCGATGACGGCGCCGACGATGCGGCCGTCCTGCTCGGCCACAAGGCAGGTGTCGCCGAAGTCGGCGGCGAACAGCACGTAGAAATAGACCGAGTTTGGCTCCAGCGTGCCAGTAGCCTGGACGAATTGCCACAGAGCGGTGCCATCACTCGGGCGGGTGCTACGGAAACGAATGGGAGCGCGGGGGGCGGATCGGATGGACGAAGGTGTCTCGGTACGGGTCATGTCGTGGGTTGTTCTGGTGGCATGCCGCACTCACTGCGAGGTGAAGTGCAGCATGGCAGACCACGTCAGCGCCTTGGGGCGGGCACCGCGGCCGGTCGGCCCCGGCAAGGGGCCTCACAAAACTCAAGCGACGCATTGGCCGTTGAACGATCGCCCACTGCATGGCATGAATGGCCAATCAAATGACCCTTGCGCAGCGGGAGGGATTCGATGCATTTGCTCAAATCCTTTTTTACCTTACCCGAGCATCCGGTTTCACATCAAGTCTGCAAAGGCGGTCATTGGATTTCGAGGTCACGGGGCTTGTCGTCCGCGTAAGGGCTTGTCGCCCGCGTAAGGCGATCGCGCCACGGAGATCGCAGCGCTTATCGTGGAGGATGGTCGTATGGTCGCCGCTACCGGAGTTTGACGAAAGCGGGGGTGCGGACTCCCGCCTGCAAGGAGGCGCTGACCGGGAGTACGGCCGCCATGGTCTGCAGCGCGCCGTGGCGGGGGAGGTGATCGGTGACCTTGTGGATTGCGTTGGTGACTTTGTGATGCGACTCGAGGATGCGCTGCGGCTTCGACCGTGTCGGGGGACCACCAGTGATCAGGCGACCGATGATGGGCTGCGCCACGACTCCTTATCCTCCCGCATGGCGGTGAGCGCTGATGAGGATGTTCCGCGGCGTGAGCGTTCGTGTGCAGAAGCAGCCGATCTGGACTTCGAAGCCACGCTCCTGCAGTCCCAGCGCGAGGTCGAGGGCCAACCAGATCTCCAGTGGGCGGCGGTAGGCGTGGCGGACGATCTCGAGGCGAAGGACCTGTTCGCGGCGGGCGGCTCCGGCGTGCTCCCAATGTGCCCAGTTGATGTGCCCGGGGAGCCGCAGTTGCGCGCGCGCGGCGAGAAGCCTGCAGAAGTTGGCGAAATCGTTCTTCAGCCATGCAGCCGGAACGGGCCGGAATGGACTCTCAGCCTGCAGTCCGAGGTCATTGCGGAGCGCCAGATAACCGAGCTTCCAGGCCTGGTCGCGCGCAAGTCGGCGACGGTCGTGCAGTGGCGCGGTGACGGTCTCGGTGACGGCGAGGCGCAGCTTGTTGCTGTCGAGTTGGAGGGTGGCGGTACCGCTCATGGCCTGGTAGGCGCCGGCGCTACCCTTGTGGTAACAACAGGGGGCGATGTGCAGGCTGCGCGCGCCGTGGTCGGCAGCGGTGCGGACGAGCCTGCGATGCAACTCTCCGCATGCATGCAGGGCTACGACGTCCCGCCCCTCAAGGTATTCGATTGCGGATGGGCTCGTCGCGTCGCCTTGGAGGATGGTGTGCGGAACGCGGTGTCGGGCGGCGAGCTGTCTGGCTTGCTGGCAGAGCGCGACATCGATCTCGAGTGCGGCGACTTCGATTCTGCGCGTTTGATGCAGGTGTCGGCCCAGGTGCGCCTTGCCAGCACACCATTCGAGGGCGGGCCCTGGAATCTGCGGCAAACGAGAGGCGAAAGCCTCGATCTGCGCTTTCTTGCGGCCCGGGATCTCTACGTCGAGGTGCGGCGGCACGGGTGTGGCCGGCTGCGCGGGCAGCATGTCGAGCGTGCTGAGTGCGGTCAGTTCCGCCAGGCCGTGCAGGTGCGGTGCGAGCCAGTTCGTCGCCAGATCCGGTTGGTCGCGGTAACGATCAACGCTTGCGGCATCCAGTGCGAGGACCTGGTGTGCCAGCTGCGGCTGATCCAGGCACCATTGCGGGAGTTCCTGATGAAAAGGCGAGGGCGCCCAGAAGGCCCGATGGGCCTGTAGCAGCGCTTGCAGTGCGAGAAAGCGTTCGTGCAGGTCCACTATCGGGGTGGCTCGTATCGGGTCGGATGGTGTCTGGGGGAGTCCATGCACGGGCTCGAGCCGCTGGATGAGGGGCTGTGCAGGGGGCTTTTGCATGCAGGGTGGCGTGGCCAAAACAGCGCGTGCTGGAGGATGCTATAAAAATTGCAGAACGTGTTTACAAAGCGAAGAACGCTTACTATACTGCGCGCTCTTCGGTGACGGGGGTATAGCTCAGCTGGGAGAGCGCTTGCATGGCATGCAAGAGGTCAGCGGTTCGATCCCGCTTACCTCCACCAAATCGAAGTTGCAGTGCCGCAGTCCCCATCGTCTAGAGGCCTAGGACACCGCCCTTTCACGGCGATAACCGGGGTTCGAATCCCCGTGGGGACGCCATACAAGGCGACACAGCTTTGTAGCTGTGAAGCGAATCCGACAAGCGTCGGAGAAAGTCAGTGCGGAGTGGTAGTTCAGTTGGTTAGAATACCGGCCTGTCACGCCGGGGGTCGCGGGTTCGAGTCCCGTCCACTCCGCCA
>NZ_JBNCAR010000066.1:0-5807 GCF_051280715.1 Thauera sp. AutoDN2
ATGTGGAGATCAAAATCTGCGCCTGCCGCCCCAGCCGGGCGGTTGGCGCACGACGCCCATGGCGGCTCAACATAATCGAGGCATCTACATAATCGGCCTCAGCTGCCGGTGGCTTGATGGCACAGTCAGGCAGCAATGGGTTGGTCACCTGCCGTTCGCGCGTCGGGCGACGGTGAACGGCGGCTTCTCCGTCCGGCGAACTGGAAGTATCGACCCAATCCGGTCGTTCAGCATGCCAGGCTCTCAGTGGCAGGTAACAGAGTCAAACCGACGGTCAGTCCAGCATCTGTCCGACAGGACGTCGGCCGTAGCTGTCGTCGGCTTGATGAGCGGTGCTTGGCAGCAATGTGTCGGTTACCTGTCATTTAATGGTGGCGGATGGTTGACCATGTGCCGACTGGCCTTCCGAGCTTATGAGCACTCCAGCGGGTTGCTGCGGGCTCACGCGATGTTGGCTGGTGCATCTGATTTTTGAATCCCAGCAGAAACCGCCTGACGAAGCTGCAGAATCTTGCCGGCCAGCAGAGTGTTCCGGCCGGTCAGATCAGAAACATTGACGTAGTAGCCGTTCATCACATTCTTTTCCTTGCCTCGCAGCCGGACCTTTACAGACTGGCCTGCTTTCGATGACACATCCTCCAAGCATATTGCCCATCCGACCCTGTCTCGCCAGAGCAAATCACCGACCTTGTGCGTGATACCGCGCTCGCCCTGCTGACGCAGTTCCCCCTCCCAGACTTGCCTCAACTCGGAATCAATTTCCTCCAGCAGCCGCGTCACCGTTGGTGCAACCTCGGCAAGATAAGACCGCGCGTCGTCGATGCGTATTCTTCCGATGAGCGCCGCGACTCTTGCTGGCACGGCGGAAGCCAGTAGCTGGGGGGCAGTAAAAACCTCACGCAGGGCGACCGCTTTGTCGATGTCCGTGCCAACGCCCTGCCAGTTGGAATGGCCCAGCGTGGCGACAAGCACGATCCACAACGTGCCATCGCCGACCACCTCCTCGAAAGTCGAATGTTGATCGCTATCGGCATAACGCTGCTCGACGGTATGTAACAGTCCGCCAGACCCCGAAGCCTTCCCTCGGAAGAGGATGGAAAACACTTCCAGTGCCCACTGCTCTGCTACCTCGGGTTTCACCCAGCCCCCGCGCTGCCCGCGCATGGCCACCGCAAGCGGGAATGAAACCGCCTGCACCATCTGAGTCGCCGAGCACCGTTCCGCGAATACCGCCGAAGACATCTCAGTGAGGAACGTGGAGATCTGCGCCGCCAAGCGATCCCGAAAACGGTCCTCAATTGGCACGGGGTTGGAGGTGACCGTAGTCCTCTCGGTGAGCTTCTTGGGAGCGCCTTCCCCGTCATCGGGCAATTGCCCTTCGTCGATCTCCTCGTCTTTGGTCGCGACCGACCCCACACTCTCTTCCGCTTCCCCGTCGAAGAGCAGGCGAAGAATCCCGGTCAGCGATAGGGATGCCACCGGCGCAGCCGATCCGAAATTCGGCAAACCCTCATGGTGTTCCTCCAGATGAACGATCAAATCGGCCGGATTGACCGGTGCGGCTGGCGTATCGTCCTTGGACTCTTTGCTGCGCGCCGATCCGAACCCCGGGTCACGGAAAGCTGCCGTGTCGTTGAACAAGGCATGCGCGACTTCCTGCAGTTCGTCGAGCATCTGGCGTTGCTCTGTCGATGTGGCGTTGCGTTCCAGCCCCTTGAATGGCTCCAGTAGCCGTGCCGCGTGGCTGGCGTGCTCCAGGGCGGCAACGTCATTTACCCATCTAGGTAGCGTCATCCACCGCTCAGCGCCTCGGAGGAGTTCCACACTGGCGAACACCGTCGCAGAAGCGAGCGCCCCTGGAAGATCGCACACCCAAGCCCCGGCAGTACCTTGCAGGGGCTGCATTGATAACCGAAGTCCGCCGACCACCAGCTCAAGCTTCATGCTGGCCTCTGGCGAAGGTGAGATTTCCGCCTGCAAACGATGCCCTGCGCTATCCCACTGCAACGATTTCAAGCGGAATACCAGTGCAGGGGCGTCCGCCTCGTTCGCAGTGAGTGACCTCGGTAAAAGCACATCGACCAGATCGCTTGCTGGTGCAGCAAAAACGTTGAGCACGCCAGCAAAATCATCGGGAACCGGCTGATCGTAGGCGACCAGCGTTTCGATATTGCCGCCTTGATCCGGGGCCAGCAGCCAGGCAGCGGCAGAACAGTTGGCCGAGCCCATGACAGCAGCCGGCCCATCTGGACCATCGAACCAGTAAAACTTCGCGTGCATGGCACGATCTGCCGGTGCTGGAATGATGCGCAGCTTGAGGGGCAGGTCCGCCAGTTTGTCGGGATCAAAACTCGCCGACGACGGCGTGAGTGCAATCGTGGCCTGTTGAACGCCGAAGGTCGAATACGCCCAGCGCAGGAAGGCACCGGATTCGTCTGTCGATCCGGTCAGTATCTTCACCTCGTCAAATCGTCGCCCAGTCCACCGCTGCGCGAGTGCCGGTGCCAATGAGAGCCCCTGCCTGCTGTGCAGCACGACACTCTCCGTGGCGGGCGCGACGGGCGTCAGGCTGAGCCACGGCACGTCCTTCATGCGTCGCACGGCGTCGCGCTCAAGCACCCCGCCACACCAAGACAAGACGCTGTCGAGAAAGGAATGCAGCCAGCCACCCTTGTCGGCGTGTTCTGGCCCCACCATCCAGGCGGTGCCAAGTTCCTGATTGCCACCCCATCCCGAACTGGTCACGTTGCCGCTACCTAGCAGCACAATCCCATCTTTGGGGCCAAGCCGCAAAAACACCTTGGGATGGAACGCGCCCGTGTGGTTCGCACCGGCAAGCAGGTAGTGCTTGCCAAGATGCCAGAGTTGCCCGGCCGACAACTGCGTCGACGCATCGATCTGCGCTTGATCGCCGAGCACAAGGATGTCGCTCGACCTCCCTGCCCAAAGATCGGGCAGCACCACCTGCTCGAAAAAAATCGGATCGAACGAGTACGTCAGCAGCAAAGCCTTGTGATACGACTGCTCGCGGCAAAACAGGCGCGGGTTCATGCTGCGGCCTCCTCGGCCAACACCGCGAAGGCCCGCTTCAGCACCACATCGCCATCAGCCGTGATGCCCCCCGCGTCAATCAGCTTGAGCTGACCGAGCCAGCCCAGGGCTTGCTGAATGCGCGATGCCGTGCGTCCGGCGGCAAAGGATTTGCCCCGCGAGAACCACTGATTTCCTTCAGCGGTGAGCAGCGCCACATCCCGGCGCAGATCGACCTGCAAGCGCGACCACGTGATTTGCAGATGCTGCTGCACCGTCCGGTAGGCCAGTTCGGCGGCGACCTCGCGCAGCGGACGATCCTCGCGGTGGAAGCGCTCCAACTCGGGCAGGATGACATCGCGCAGGCCCAGGCGCCGCCACCCCTGGTACGAGAGGGTGCCGGATTGCGGATTGTTTTCCCGCACGGCATCCGCCACCCGGGCGGCGGCCAGCAGCCAGGCGACGACAGCCAGGGACAACGCACCCGCCCCCGATTTCAAGGCGCGCTTGTACAGCAAAGGTTCGACCAGCGTATCGGGCCAGCGCTTCACGCCCTGGCTGCTCACACTATCGGTGGAAATGCGCGCATTGATGCGTCGTTGAAGATCCCGGAATGACAGGGACGTCACCGACTCGGCCGCACTCAGCAAGCCCAGGTCGCGCAAGGCAGCGTCGTGTTCCTCAACGCGTTCCATCAGCGCCCCGACGACCTGCTCTCGCGCCACGCCGGCCAGACCGCCATTCGTGCTGGCCATGATCTCGCCCATCACCGCTGCAAGCACCGCTTCCTGGGTGACGGCGATGGCATCGCGCACGCCATAAAAAGTCCAGCCGACCGCCATCTGATCGAGCAGCGGCTCACCAAAACGGTTCATCGAGCAGGCAGCGTCGAACAGATCGCCTTCCGTGGGCCGCGCTTTCTTTTTGGCCGCCAAGGCCAGCAGGGCGGCGTAGGTGCCGACACGCGCCCGCTCCTTCGGCAGCGGCTTGGCAGGCACGATCGCGGCCAGCAACAGTTCGCGCTCGTCATCGGGGATCTGGTCAATGCGGGCGACGGTGCCCAGTTCACGCAAGTCATCCAGCGTTGCCTGGGTCAGGTTAGGTTCGGACACCAAGCGTTCGAGCAGCGGAACACGCGCCAGCCGCTGATGCACCGCCTGGGCCAGAGGTAACCCTCGGGTGTCGACCAGCGCCGGAACCAAGTTGTCCCGCGTCTTGCTCAGCCCCAGTTGATCAGAGGGGCCGGCGTAAATCGTCGAAGCTGGCGACTTGACCAGTGAGGAGACTTCCACCTGCGGCGTACCAGCTTCGAGGCGTACCAACGCCTGATCAGCACCAATCAGACCGCTGATCGTCCGGTCCTGTGTCAGATTGCCGAGCACCAGCGCGGACTCGATGCGCGCCGCGAAATCCGTATAGGTTTGCCAGTCGTCCGATTGTCCGGTCTGGCCGTAGCGATGGACCAGCCAAGCGCGAAACGCCAGATAGCGGACCGATGGCGTCACCGTGGTCACACCATCGAGCAAGGTGCCGCCGATGAACTGGACGGGTAAGCGCAAACCCAGTAAGTCCAGACCGCCGGTGATTTCGGCCCCGCTGCGTATCCATTCCGGGGGTTTGAGGCTTTTCGCGACGGGCATCGATCAGCTTCCTGGCAGAGCTACTCGACCGCCGGGGATCGAATCTGGTCGATCTGGTTGGGGCCTTGTCGGTTGCGAATACTTCTTCACGCCTGCGCCTCCGGCACGGCCATCAGCTGATTCAGCCGCGCCAACTCATCCGCAACGACCCTTCCTGCGTCGTGATGCTCTATCGCAAACTCGTCGCGTGCGGCAAGCTGCCTCTCTCCTATGTCCTGATATTTTTCGTTCCAGTAATCGAAACACAAGCCAAGGCTCCCATTTCGATCGAGGCTGCAGAGCGCTCTGTTCTTGACCAATCTTGGCAGACCAACGAGAGCATTCTTTCCCCACCATATGGTCCCCACGTTCGATAATGGCGGTTTTTCAAATGCACCGATGAAATTCCGCATTGCAGATTGAACTTCTTTGGAAGCAATATATTTCTCTACCCCCTTCCAGTACGCCTCCGGACCAAGCTCCCCAGAGGAGGCTTGTGCTTCCTTTCGGGCCTCCCGTTTGACAACGCGAGCTTCTTCCGTGTATCCAAACAACCGAGGAACGACGACACGTTGCGATGCGCACTGGTACTGTCGCGCCTCAACCAGAAAAACTTCAGTATTGGTCATCTGTCGATTGAGAAAGTCAACAAGACTTCGCAATTCGTTGGGTGACTCCTCCAAGAAGAAAACCAGTCGCATTTTTGCTTCTCGAAGGTTCCGCTCAATCGATGTAAAGAAACCTTCAACCGTGCGGTCTTCGGTCTGCGCAAAAACCGGCAGCGCGGCCGCTAACGCCTCGCCGCCCCCCGCGGCCGCTTCCGCGTAACTACGCATTTCGGAAGCTGTCCAGTAATGATGTCCGTTTGCTGCGTACTCCAACATTTGAGCGACGACCTCTCGCCGGGAGCGAGTATCGTCACAGCGCTTGCACTCGACCAAGGTTGGAATTGCAAACGGGTCAACATAAACAAAGTCGATGGACCACCGCAGCGCACCAGACGAGGGATCCGGGACCGGCATTTCACGTTTTATGAGTAACCACTCTCTCGGATTATCTGTAAGCGCTCCACGAACCCCATTCTTACGTAGCCCCGTTTGAGCCCGCATGCTTCGGCTTCCGTTTTTCAGGGAGCACGAGCATGTCGGAGCGCAGTAC
>NZ_JBNCAR010000067.1:0-5426 GCF_051280715.1 Thauera sp. AutoDN2
TGTAGACGCACGAACGCCCTGATGATTTAATTTTCATCAGGGCGTTGTGTAGTTGGGTTAGTCTGACGATGACCTACTTTCACGAGGGCGGACCTCACTATCATCGGCGCATGTGCGTTTCACGGTCCTGTTCGGGATGGGAAGGGGTGGAGCCACACAGCTATGGTCGTCAGACTTTGACTTGTTCTTCAGCGTTTTTTTTGCTGAAGCAAAGTTAGGAAGAAGTGTTGTGTGATTGTCTGTCGATCGTTGTAGATCGTCAGAGAGTCGAGTTCGTTTTGTTTTGAAGGTTATAGGATCAAGCCACACGGGCAATTAGTACCGGTTAGCTGAACGTGTTGCCACGCTTACACACCCGGCCTATCAACGTTGTGGTCTTCAACGACCCTTCAGGGGGCTCGAGGCCCCGGGGAAGTCTCATCTTGAGGCGAGTTTCCCGCTTAGATGCTTTCAGCGGTTATCTCTTCCGCACTTAGCTACCCGGCGATGCGACTGGCGTCACAACCGGTACACCAGGGGTGCGTCCACTCCGGTCCTCTCGTACTAGGAGCAGGCCCTCTCAAACTTCCAGCGCCCACGGCAGATAGGGACCAAACTGTCTCACGACGTTTTAAACCCAGCTCACGTACCACTTTAAATGGCGAACAGCCATACCCTTGGGACCGGCTACAGCCCCAGGATGTGATGAGCCGACATCGAGGTGCCAAACTCCGCCGTCGATGTGAACTCTTGGGCGGAATCAGCCTGTTATCCCCAGAGTACCTTTTATCCGTTGAGCGATGGCCCTTCCATACAGAACCACCGGATCACTATGACCTGCTTTCGCACCTGCTCGACTTGTGGGTCTCGCAGTCAAGCCACCTTTTGCCATTGCACTATCAGTACGATGTCCGACCGTACCTAGGTGACCTTCGTACTCCTCCGTTACCTTTTGGGAGGAGACCGCCCCAGTCAAACTGCCCACCATGCACGGTCCCCGACCTGGATTCACAGGCCTGGGTTAGAACCTCGACGACACCAGGGTGGTATTTCAAGGATGGCTCCACCGGAACTGGCGTCCCGGTTTCATAGCCTCCCACCTATCCTACACAAGTCCCGTCAAAGTCCAATGCAAAGCTACAGTAAAGGTTCATGGGGTCTTTCCGTCTAGCCGCGGGGAGATTGCATCTTCACAAACATTTCAACTTCGCTGAGTCTCAGGAGGAGACAGTGTGGCCATCGTTACGCCATTCGTGCAGGTCGGAACTTACCCGACAAGGAATTTCGCTACCTTAGGACCGTTATAGTTACGGCCGCCGTTTACCGGGGCTTCGATCAAGAGCTTGCACCCCATCACTTAACCTTCCGGCACCGGGCAGGCGTCACACCCTATACGTCCACTTTCGTGTTTGCAGAGTGCTGTGTTTTTAATAAACAGTCGCAGCCACCGATTCTCTGCGACCCCGTTCCGCTCCGGCCGCGAGGGCCTTCACGTACCAGGGGCATACCTTCTCCCGAAGTTACGGTATCAATTTGCCGAGTTCCTTCTCCTGAGTTCTCTCAAGCGCCTTGGTATTCTCTACCAGCCCACCTGTGTCGGTTTGCGGTACGGTCACTCTATGACTGAAGCTTAGAGGCTTTTCCTGGAAGCTGGGTATCACTCACTTCGAACCACAAGGGTTCTCGTCATCACGCCTCATCTAAGCCCGGCGGATTTGCCTACCAGGCACGACTACACGCTTAAACCACCTATTCCAACAGATGGCTGAGCTAACCTTCTCCGTCCCCCCATCGCATCATAGAGCGGTACAGGAATATTGACCTGTTTCCCATCGACTACGCATTTCTGCCTCGCCTTAGGGGCCGACTCACCCTGCGCCGATGAACGTTGCGCAGGAAACCTTGGGCTTACGGCGAGGGTGCTTTTCACACCCTTTATCGCTACTCATGTCAGCATTCGCACTTCCGATACCTCCAGCATCCCTTACGAGACACCTTCGCAGGCTTACGGAACGCTCCCCTACCACGTGTCAAAGACACATCCGCAGCTTCGGTTCATGGCTTGAGCCCCGTTACATCTTCCGCGCAGGACGACTCGACTAGTGAGCTATTACGCTTTCTTTAAAGGGTGGCTGCTTCTAAGCCAACCTCCTAGCTGTCTATGCCTTCCCACCTCGTTTGCCACTTAGCCATGCATTTGGGACCTTAGCTGGCGGTCTGGGTTGTTTCCCTCTTGACACCGGACGTTAGCACCCGATGTCTGTCTGCCGTATATCACTTTGCGGTATTCGGAGTTTGCTATCGCGGGGTAGATCGCAATGACCCCCCCAACGATTACAGTGCTCTACCCCCGCAAGTGTCCGTACGACGCACTACCTAAATAGTTTTCGGGGAGAACCAGCTATTTCCGGATTTGTTTAGCCTTTCACCCCTATCCACAGCTCATCCCCTAACTTTTCAACGTTAGTGGGTTCGGACCTCCAGTACCTGTTACGGCACCTTCATCCTGGCCATGGATAGATCATCCGGTTTCGGGTCTACGCCCTGCAACTCAGTCGCCCTTATCAGACTCGCTTTCGCTACGCCTCCCCTACTCGGTTAAGCTCGCTACAGAACGTAAGTCGCTGACCCATTATACAAAAGGTACGCAGTCACCCCTTACGAGGCTCCCACTGTTTGTATGCATGCGGTTTCAGGATCTATTTCACTCCCCTCCCGGGGTTCTTTTCGCCTTTCCCTCACGGTACTGGTTCACTATCGGTCGATCACGAGTATTTAGCCTTGGAGGATGGTCCCCCCATCTTCAGACAGGATTTCTCGTGTCCCGCCCTACTTGTCGCACGCTCAGACCCGCCACCGGCTTTTCGCATACGGGACTATCACCCTGTATCGTCGGACTTTCCAGACCGTTTTGCTAAGCTGATGGTTTAGTCGTGCAGGCTGTTCCGTGTTCGCTCGCCACTACTTACGGAATCTCGGTTGATTTCTGTTCCTGCGGCTACTTAGATGTTTCAGTTCGCCGCGTTCGCCTCCTCAGACCTATGTATTCAGTCTGGGATACCCCTTGCGGGGTGGGTTTCCCCATTCGGACATCGTGGGATCAAAGCTCTATTGCCAGCTCCCCCACGCTTTTCGCAGGCTTACACGTCCTTCATCGCCTGTGATCGCCAAGGCATCCACCACATGCACTTAGTCGCTTGATCCTATAACCTTGGGCCCTCTTCGATCTTGCGATCTCGAAGACCCCTCGTACAGGAACGAACTCGTTTGTGCGATCCGGCACTACGCTGACAAGCTCAGCGCCGGATCAATGCAATCACACAACTTGCAGTACGCACCGGCTCGGTACGTACTACACTTCTTCCACTTTGTTAAAGAGCAAACCTCTGTGCCCGACCGCCGAAGCGACCGATCAAGAAGTAAGAGATGACAGCCGCCGCGCATGCGCACAGCGCCGGCATTTCTTACTTCTCGCCTTGAGTCCTGGTGGAGCTGGTCGGGATCGAACCGACGACCTACGGCTTGCAAAGCCGCCGCTCTCCCAGCTGAGCTACAGCCCCATTTCTGCTTTCGAGCAACCATTGATTGGTGGGTCTGGTTGGGTTCGAACCAACGACCCCCGCCTTATCAAGACGGTGCTCTAACCAGCTGAGCTACAGACCCTCTCATCCGAGGCTCTTTTCGCCTGAACAACCGATAAGTTGTGGATACTTGGCCGTACGCGGCCTGTTCTCTTGAAAGGAGGTGATCCAGCCGCACCTTCCGATACGGCTACCTTGTTACGACTTCACCCCAGTCATGAATCTCACCGTGGTAAGCGCCCTCCCGAAGGTTAAGCTACCTACTTCTGGTGAAACCCACTCCCATGGTGTGACGGGCGGTGTGTACAAGACCCGGGAACGTATTCACCGCAGCATGCTGATCTGCGATTACTAGCGATTCCGACTTCACGTAGTCGAGTTGCAGACTACGATCCGGACTACGATCGGCTTTAAGGGATTGGCTCCACCTCGCGGCTTGGCAACCCTCTGTACCGACCATTGTATGACGTGTGAAGCCCTACCCATAAGGGCCATGAGGACTTGACGTCATCCCCACCTTCCTCCGGTTTGTCACCGGCAGTCTCACTAGAGTGCCCAACTAAATGATGGCAACTAGTGACAAGGGTTGCGCTCGTTGCGGGACTTAACCCAACATCTCACGACACGAGCTGACGACAGCCATGCAGCACCTGTGTTCTGGCTCCCGAAGGCACCCTCGCCTCTCAGCAAGGTTCCAGACATGTCAAGGGTAGGTAAGGTTTTTCGCGTTGCATCGAATTAATCCACATCATCCACCGCTTGTGCGGGTCCCCGTCAATTCCTTTGAGTTTTAACCTTGCGGCCGTACTCCCCAGGCGGTCGACTTCACGCGTTAGCTGCGTCACTCAGTGCATTGCTGCTCCGAACGACTAGTCGACATCGTTTAGGGCGTGGACTACCAGGGTATCTAATCCTGTTTGCTCCCCACGCTTTCGTGCATGAGCGTCAGTACAGGCCCAGGGGGCTGCCTTCGCCATCGGTGTTCCTCCACATCTCTACGCATTTCACTGCTACACGTGGAATTCCACCCCCCTCTGCCGTACTCTAGCCTTGCAGTCACAAACGCAGTTCCCAGGTTGAGCCCGGGGATTTCACATCTGTCTTACAAAACCGCCTGCGCACGCTTTACGCCCAGTAATTCCGATTAACGCTCGCACCCTACGTATTACCGCGGCTGCTGGCACGTAGTTAGCCGGTGCTTCTTAGTCCGGTACCGTCATCCATGGCCTATGTTAGAGACCACGATTTCTTCCCGGCCGAAAGAGCTTTACAACCCGAAGGCCTTCTTCACTCACGCGGCATGGCTGGATCAGGGTTGCCCCCATTGTCCAAAATTCCCCACTGCTGCCTCCCGTAGGAGTCTGGGCCGTGTCTCAGTCCCAGTGTGGCGGATCATCCTCTCAGACCCGCTACGGATCGTCGCCTTGGTGGGCCTTTACCCCACCAACTAGCTAATCCGACATCGGCCGCTCCAATCGCACGAGGTTCCGAAGAATCCCCCGCTTTCCCCCTCAGGGCGTATGCGGTATTAGCGTAGCTTTCGCTACGTTATCCCCCACGACATGGGCACGTTCCGATGCATTACTCACCCGTTCGCCACTCGCCACCAGGCCGAAGCCCGTGCTGCCGTTCGACTTGCATGTGTAAAGCATGCCGCCAGCGTTCAATCTGAGCCAGGATCAAACTCTTAAGTTCAATCCAGCAAAGTACTCAAAATACTGACTTACATCAGCATGAGCACCAATCATTGTGAAACCATCGCCGAAGCGATTCGACCACAACAACCAAGCACCCACACTTATCGGTTGTTCGACTTTTTAAAGAACCGCTGCCACCCGGCAGCGAAGAAGCGAGATTATGATCAAC
>NZ_JBNCAR010000068.1:0-4807 GCF_051280715.1 Thauera sp. AutoDN2
CTCGGGTTTCCATGACAGACTCCTTGTTGTTGATCGGAGTCTGATTCTTGAGCCCGTGGCGTGCGGCGGCTATCGGGGAAGATGCCCACAGCGTACTATCGGCCACGACCTGCCTTTGGGATGTCGTATGGAGCCGTCGTTCAGGTGACAGGACTAATCCGAAACCTGCCAGACGACCTCAGGAAGAATCCCGGCTGAAGCGGTCGCTGCGAGCGCAACAAGTGGAAGACAGGTTAGCCATCCAATACCGCCATGCATCCATGAGGTGAATCCATCAATGCTATACCGAACCGACCACACGCCATCCCGAGGAACAGGTCGGCTTCTGACGCCAAGACCAAAAACGTACCCCACTTGAGGCTTGAAAAGCTCCCCCTTCAAGCACATCCGGTCTAGCTACTCGTTTGAGAATCGACGATATGCCTCACATCCCTCCGAAAGTTCTGCAACGACCGATGATCGCTGGGCGTCTTTGCAAACACGACACATCTCTTCCCGTCGGGGCGATAGAGACGCCCATGTTTGCGCCTTTGCTCAAATTGCCACCCTTTGCGAATCAGCTCGAGAACTTCCTTGTCGATATCCTTGTTGGAAGAGAACTTCATGCCTGCCCCCTCTTGCCAAATGGAACATAGCGGGAAACGAAGCGTTCCGGGTTGAACCGCATCTCTGCAAACGCAGCTGCCGCACCCACCTCCAGAATCGGGTGACTGTAGGAGTACCCCTTGTCGGTTAATGCACGGTCGTTCTGAAAGAAGCGGCCATGCGGGTCGACCATCAGGTACGACTCGCGCATGTCGGTGTTATCCTCCGCGCAAAGAATGCTTGCGAAACGATTATGCCGGCGCACGAAACTCCCGAACTGCTCGTCGGTAACTTCCAACTGGTTATTCAGTACGGGCAAAACGCGAAGGACCTTCCACTTTGCAGGAACCAGCGATTCGATAACCGGACTCAAATCGTCGCGCCAATTGAGCGCGTTCACGACCGTATTGACCTTGATTTGCAAGCTAGGGTGGTCGCTGCGCGCCTCCGCCAGACTGGCCGCAAGGCCCATCAGATCGAGCATTCGCCCCTGACGATCAAGGCGTCCGATCGCGCGGTTCAGGCCTGAATCGGATGAGTCAATGCTGACGCCAATCCAGGACATTAGACCGGCCAGCCGAGACAGAACTTCAGAGGTAAGGCGGCTGCCATTGGTGATCATCGAAACTTCGAATCCAAGCTCACGCGCATGGCTTACGATCGCGGTCACTTGCTCATCCAAAAGCAGTGGCTCACCGCCTGCCAGATTGAGCCTTACTCCATGCCAACTCAGGCTTTTGCGCAGAGGGTTGGCAGGGTTGTCTTCCCGGAGGAACGCCCACAACTCCGCCAACAGCGCTGACGATCGCGCCGGGTTCTGGGCAATCACTTTCGCGGCAGCGGGTCGATTCCAGTGGGCGTAGCAGTACTTACAACTGAAGTTGCAGGCCTCCGTGAGGTGCCAATTGATGACGAGCGGGAGGGTATGATTTGCGGAAGACATATGCGGGCTCCTTGTGATGGATCCGCGTAGATTTCCAGTAGTGATCTGACCGCAACAGGTAAAGCGCCGTACCCCCCGTAACGCATGTACGTGCATCACCTTGGAGAGGGGGGTACGGCGCTTTTCAGTGTGCAAGGCGAACGGCGTCGGCAGGATGCTGGTGCCACAAACCTTCAAGGAACCAAGCAGATGAGTACCTTCCCCTCCATCGAATCGATGCTTCTGGAGATTCACCAGAGCTTCGCCGGCGAAACTTCATACCAAACCAAGCCCAAGCGTGATTTCGCCTCTGGCAGTAAGCAGCTGAAGGCACATCAACAGATGGGCGCTACGATTCTTGAGGAAATTCTCGAAGCGTTCGAGTGGGACCCCCAAGCGCAGTTGGACGCGCTACATGCTCTTTCGGAGTTCGGTAACGCTTACAAAGCTCTGGAGCTCAGCTCCTGGACGTTCGACGCTGACTCTCGTCAAATCCTTTGGGTCTTGATGGGGCGTTTCATCGTTCCGGGGGTTGCCCGGCGGATCGGATTCTGG
Source organism: Thauera sp. AutoDN2 (assembly GCF_051280715.1). Classification (NCBI taxonomy): domain Bacteria; kingdom Pseudomonadati; phylum Pseudomonadota; class Betaproteobacteria; order Rhodocyclales; family Zoogloeaceae; genus Thauera; species Thauera sp. AutoDN2. Next base: position 2,063 of record NZ_JBNCAR010000068.1, read on the forward strand.
AGCCTGAACGGCCCAATTGATGCGGGCATGCCCGGAGGTCGGTTCTGGTACCTCCCTGAGTCGAAGCCCGGGCACACTGAGGAGCCTCTTGATCTGCCCGTCACTCAAGTCACCGATTGGCTGCTAGATCTCGTCAATAAGCCGCTTGAGGCTCTTGCGGACGATCTGAGCGCATCATCAGAATCTGCGGATGACCATCTCTCCGAATCCCTGATCCGGTCGATTCATAATTGGCGGACTGGCACGACTCCGGAACTGGAAACGATTCAGCGCTACTTCCCGGACACTGCCGTGATCCACTTCAACGGGACTTTCGAGCCCAACGGTCAGCTGTCATCCGATGAAAGATACAACGCTGCACTGACATTCGTCGCGCGTAAGGGTCTCGACGCAGACAAACTGAGGTTCGAAATTCCCATGACTGCTCCGGGGCGTCTGGAGCAGGTGCTTGAAGGTACTTCCAGTGTGGAAGAGCGTGACCACTTCGTCACGTTGCTCGCGGAGCGCTACGCAGTACCTACTCCTAAGCGTATCCGCCAACGCCTGCGCTTGGCGCGACTCACGCAAGATGGGTATGAACGCCTTTTGAAATTCCTGTGCCCCGGGGTGGAGCGGACCTGCCCGGACCCCATCCGCAACAAGGTCCTGCAGCTCGTTGAAATCTACAAGCGCATCTTCAACCTGACCGTAGATGCCTGGCGGCACAAAGGCCACTTGGGAGAAGAAGCCGAGAACGCCTGGTTTGAAGCACAACTGCCGCCTTGGGACGCAGAAACGCTGTACTTGTCGATTCTGCCATCCCGGCACAACAACTGGCTCCCGGCCCTAGCGCGCGAGATCAGTCACAGCTTTTCTTCAATGTCATCCAAGACCGAACTTGATGACCATATTGGCTTGAATGCGGGAGCTGCAGCGCCCATCATTCAGCTCAATATCGAACGGCAGAAGCAATTTGTCGAAGAACTCGTGGCGGAAATCGACTTGGAGACGCGACTGAAATCCGGGTCCCCTTGGCGTATTCTTCAGAGTGAGAATCGCTTCAGCGTCGTGCTACAAGTTGCGCACTCGGTAGGCGAAGCATCAAAAGTACAGAACGCGGTGCTAAATCGCTTGAAAGAGTTGGCCCAGTGTCCGTCCGAATCCCTCCAGGTCGCTGTAATGGAGTTGGCCACGCTGCTAAACAATAAAGCCGCCAAGAAAGACAAGGGCTGCCGGGCCAGGGTCGAGGCGCTGCTCAAAGAGTGTGAGCACAGTCCAGCCTATTCCCTCTGGAAGGGGCCGGTACAGCACTACAAAGCCAAGCATCTGCTCTCCTGCAACGACTTTGATGGGGCCGCCAAGCTCTTCAAGGCAGCAATGGAGTCGGCAGCTGAGCGTGGCTACGGGCCTCTCCGAGGCGAGGCGGCCCGTGATGCCTTCGCGACTGCACTCGCTGACAGGCGGTTGATCGTCAACAACCATGAGATCTACTTCAGGGCCATGCTCGCCGGTGGCGTAATCGAAAGCGAGGAAATGCCCCAGATTGAGAATGTTGCCCGGCAAGTATCAGAGTACTTCTGGGACGAGCTTTACAGCCCTTACCGGGATGTAGAAAAGCGCTCTCCCCGCACCGCCAAGGAATTGAAAACGCTACTGAGCGGATTCATGTCTCACTTGCGCGAAACGAACGAGGAGGCGCTTCTGGCTTGGTGCCAGAAAAACAAGAATCAGCTTCGCTCCAGACTGCCGGATGTTGATGGGAACTCGGCAATTCTCGCGCTCATAAAGATTCGGACGCACCTCGCTCAAGCCGCATCACAAGTGACCTTCGCTCAGTCATCCGCGCTCACTCCATCACAAGCGGAGGCGCATCAGATGCTTGCGCGCTGGCGCTCTGCGATCTGCCTGATCGCCAAACAACTCGGCCCCGAGCATGTGAACGTGCAAGACTTCAAGGGGCAAACACCGCTCATGCTCGCAACAGAGGAAGGCTGCTCGGAAATGGTAGAAAGCCTGCTCGCGGCTGGAGCAGACCCTGATATCCAGGATTTTACCGGCAAGACGGCACTGCACTCTGCCGTCAAGGCGCACAGCAAATCGTGTGTCGACATGCTCCTGGAGCATGGATGCAAAACTGACTTGCCGACGGTCGATGCACGCACTGCGCTTCATACCGCCACGTGGTCAGGAAATCTGCATGCCTTGAGGCGCTTGATCGCGATCAACCCGGAGGCGCTGTCGAAAGAGGATATCCACGGGATGACGCCCCTTAGCCTAGCCCGCAATCTCGCCAGGGACGCCTTGGCATTGTCGATGCTCGATAAGGAGCTTCAGAAGGCTGGGCGTTCGGCACCCTCCAGGCAGCAACTCGAAGAAATCGTTCGCGAGCTTGAGCTTGCTTCACCCGCCTGAACGCGAGAGCGTTCTTCCTGATCCCTTTTCGTTGGTGGCCGGTATCGGCACTCAAACCATGACGGTTCTCGGCCGGCCACGTCAGCGCAAGGAACCAGCGCTGCTGAGATAACCCAATCCGTCATCCTGAAGCAGGATCGTTTTGGGTGTCTGGTTCGCAAATGCCCTGTTCGGCGAGGAGATCCACGCACGGGTAAAATCGCTATCTCTTCCCACCAAAGAGACAAGTGCACGATAGATCAAGACAAGGGTAGCCGCCAGGGCAATCGCACCTTCATGTCATAACCCCGAGCAGTTCGGCACGAAATTCGTCAATGGTCGCAGCCAGCATGCGCTTGGACTTGATGCTCGCCT
>NZ_JBNCAR010000069.1:0-4707 GCF_051280715.1 Thauera sp. AutoDN2
CGGCCCGATAGGTGAGGTCAACCAAGGGCAGCAGTCACCAGTACAGCTAGACGATGTGCGTCATTTGTACTAACATGACGTTAGTTGGTCTAACAAAAAAGGTGCTGCCATGACTGCTGTTGCATCGTCGCCTTCCGCCCGCTCTGCCCGACTTGGGCTGCGTGCTACCCCTGAACAGGAGGTGGTGCTGCGCCGTGCCGCCGAGGTGGCCCACAAGTCGCTGACCGACTTCATTCTTGACAGCGCATGCCTGGCCGCCGAGCAGACGCTGCTGGATCAACGATTGTTCATGGTTTCGGGCAGCCAGTACCAGGTCCTAATGGATCTGCTGGATCGCCCCGAACAGGCCAACGAGGGTTTGCGTGACCTGTTTGCCCGCAAGGCGCCCTGGGACACGAAGTGACGTTGCGCGCACCGGAGCCTCTGGCCGCGCAGCATGTGCTGGAGGATTTTGATTGCGGCAAGCCCGCGCTGAATGACTGGCTGTTGCGCCACGCCCGCCAGGCCCAGGGCGGTGGCTCGGCCAAGACCTTCGTCGTTGCCGAGGACGATGGCCGCGTGGCGGGCTACTTCAGCCTGACCGTGGGTCAAGTCGACACGCTGGAGGCGCCGGAGCGCATCCGCAAGGGGATGGGGCAGTACCCTTTGCCAGTGGTGATCCTGGCGAGGCTGGCAGTATCCATTCACGATCAGGGGCGAGGTATCGGCTTTGGCCTGCTGCAGGATTCGATTCGCCGCACGATGCTGATTGCCGAGCAGGCCGGCATCCGTGCCATGGTAACCCACCCCATCGATGAAGAAGCGGCGAGGTTTTACACCCGGCTCGGCTTCATTGCGTCACCGCTGCGCGGGCAGCAATTGCTGTTGCTCTTGAAGGATGCCCGTCGCTGGGTCCGCTGAATCATAGGACGGGAAGCGTTGCTCGAGGTAACCCAATCGCACCAGTTGGGTCTGCAAAGGTCGCGGAGTTGGATGAATCGCCCCGGGTTTCCTAGACGGTCCCGTTCCTCAAAAGATCGGGTGAGGCCTGCGTAGGCCGCTTGGCTCCCCTTTGGCTTCGCTACCCCTCGTGGCTGCGATCCGTGCTGGAGCGCTCCATGCCCGTCGTCCTATCGGAGACGCACTCGAGAACTGCGTTCAGTGCGCAGCCCGGATGCCCGCATCGTCCGTCCAGAACGCCGAACTCGAGGCGCTCCTGGGTCTCGTGAGAGAGGCGAGCGAGCGTTCCGCGGTTGATGGGGCAGCCCCCGGTTCGGGAGCGTACTTGCCCGCGCGCGCGCCCGCTGGCTTAGAATGCGTGCTTTGCCGAAAGAACCGTCATGGCTACGGCCATGGAAGGCTTTCATCCTTGCAAGCGCATGGGGTGAAGATGAACAAGCCTTTCATTTCTCTGTGTCCCGAGATCACTCGGGCGGATGCACTGACCCTGATGGACTGGTTGGAAGACGAGTCCGTCACCTGCTACCTGAGCGATTCGCGCCACGTCTCCCGGTTCATCGAGCAGGTCGTCAATCGTGTCCAGTTGCCTATCCTGACGCATCTGTTCAACCAGGGGGGGCGGTTCTTCATGGCCTACGACCGGCATGATGCGCCGGTCGGTTTCGTACGTCTCGTCAAGACGGGCCCGACCTGCGAAATGGTCCTGGTCATCGGTAATCGCGACAACTGGGGCCGCAAACTCGGAGCCAGCGCCATCCGCGAAGCCATGAAGCTTGCCTTCTTCGAGATGCGGGCCGAAAAGATCATCGCCAAGATCCATGCGGACAACACGCGTTCGCTGAAGGCATTCGAGCGCAGCGGCTTCCTGCTGGAAAACCAGACGCCTACCCTGAAGTCCTTTTCCATGACTTTGGAGCGATATCTGCGGTTCTTGCGCGAAAGCCCTGCAGAGCACGCCGCTGAGATCTACATCACCGAGGTCGACAATGCCCGGCTCAGAAATCTGCTTGCGCTCGAGCAGGCCTCAGATGTTTTCGAACTGGAGCACGAGATCGAGCGCGCCATCGTCGTCGATCCGCGTCAGGTGGCGCAGGATGTCGTCACCATGAATTCCAGGGCCTTGGTGCAGTTGGACGACGAGGAAGTGGAAGTGGCGCTGGTCTACCCGGAAGACGCGGATGACAGCGCTGGGAAGCTGTCGGTTTGTTCCGGGATTGGCACTGCGATCCTGGGCTACCGGGAGGGAGATGCTTTCGACTGGCGAATGACGAACCGGACCCGGCGCGTTCGGATTGGAAAAGTGCTGTACCAGCCGGAGGCTGCTGGCGATTTCCATCTGTAGATCAACAGGCTGCGCGATCGCCGCCCTGCGAGAAGCCGGCGAGGATCACGCGTTCGCTCGGGATGCCTCGGGTGGGTTCCCGCTCGAGTGGGGCGGGTGTCGATCGAGGTGTCGTCCTCAGAACAGTCGGCTCCGGGCAGCGTTTGGCGTTTCCTCGATCCTATGTCAGCCTTGGGACACGGTGGAGTCCACGAACGAGGGGTTCATGAAACGGAAGTGCATTGCGGCAGCCTTGATCAGCTTGGGTCTTTGCGTTTCGAATGGCGCAGCAGTGGCCAGCACGGTGCAGGAGGACGTCTCGAGCGGCCGCGCATCGTTGCTGCTCATCGCCTTGTTTGCCGGGGTGGTGATTCTGATCGGAAAGACGGCGATCGGCATCGCAAAGAACAAGCTGGAAAAGGAAATCGCGGCCGAGAAGGAAAAGGCCGACCTCGAGGCGCGCAAGAGAACGTCACGGCAGGAGGGGTGAGGCCGATCGCGGCAGCACCTATAATGCGCGCCCTGCAACGAAACGCCCGATGCCGCCATGCGCCACAACCTGAAAGTCCCGTTTGCCGAGAAGGATGAGGCGAAGAAACTGGGCGCGCGCTGGGATGCCGTGCGCAAGCTCTGGTACATCGAGGGCAGCCTGGATAAGGCTTTGTTCGCGCGTTGGCAGCCAACGCAGCATGACCCCGCGGCGGCGGGTGTCTCGACCACCCCGCGACGTAGCGCGTCTGCAACCCGGATGAGCGAGGGTACGCTGCAGGTGGGGAGCCGCTTCGTGGTTCTGCCACGGATGTGCGACTGCCTGCCGTGGGAGGACTGCGAGAAGTGCCGGCTTCAGATGTGGCCCGGTCCCGAGGGCGGGCACTGAGCCCTGGAAGGGGCGGTGTCGACGTTTACGCCACGGGCCCGCCTCTGGCGCGGAACGAGCGGGCTGTCGTGGCTGCGGTGGGCGACGCGGCTTTCCGGCGGTGATCTATTCGTTCGGCGCAAACCCGTAGTACGAGCCGTAGGCAGAAGGATTCGGTGCGTAGGCAGCGACCTTGATCGCATCGGGCAGGCTTACCGTGTCGGTGAAGCCGTCGATGCCCCGCGTATCCGCGAGCCATTTCGCTTCGACTTCCTCTTCGGTCATCCCGTCGAGCGCGAGGTTGCGGTCGAGGCGCTCCGAGCGGTACTCGAACGCGGTATCGTGAGCGATGAAAAGCGTGTGCGGGCAGGCGGTGATGCGGGTTTCATCGTGAGGGTCGGCGCCCATGACCCGCGTGCCACAGAACGGGCAATGGATGGGCGTGTAGTAGAAGGTCTTGAGTTCGGTTCGCTGAATGAGATGGGGCATGTCGCTCTCCTTGTACAGTTGAGGGGGAGGGTGGCCTGGCGCTTGCGGGCGTCGCAGTTCTCCGTAGCCTTAAAAGCAAAAGGCCCGACCGAAGTCGGGCCTCTGGGCGACCTGCGCCGGAGGCGCGGGCCGAACACGCTTAGCTGGCGCGAATGTTCGACGCTTGCAGGCCTTTGGGGCCGGTGGTCACGTCGAAGCTGACGCGCTGACCTTCTGCAAGGGTTTTGAAACCCTGGCCGGTGATGGCCGAGAAGTGCGCGAAAAGGTCTTCACCGCCCGCTTCCGGGGTGATGAAACCGAAGCCTTTGGAATCGTTGAACCACTTGACGGTACCTGTTGCCATGTCTTGAATCTCCTTAAAAATGGGGAAAGCCCCCTGAATGGGGCGAGCATCAAGACGGCGAGGTATGACTTGGGGGAATACGACCGAAAAATTCGGATATGCCAACAAATGAACTACACGACTTGAGTATCGCTGCGGCGCAGTATGGGCGAGATTCGATGATAAAGATAGTTTTATATTTCTATTTTTTGGCGGCCGCGACCATGGCGGCTATCCTGCGCGGCGTTTCTTCCACCGCAGGCACGGCTGCCTGCGGTGGAATCCAGGCCCCCTGAGCGAGAACCGGATGACCGACCCCCAGCCCAACAACCCTTTGCACGGCCTCACCCTGGAGCGGATGCTGACCGAACTTGTGGACCGGCTCGGCTGGCCCGGGCTCGGCATGCGAATCAGCATCCGCTGCTTCAATCACGAGCCGAGCATCGCCTCCAGTCTCAAGTTTCTGCGCCGCACGCCGTGGGCGCGTGCGCAGGTAGAGGCGCTCTATCTCGATACGGTGCCGTCATCGAAGCGTTCGGCGCAGCGCGATCGTCGGCATCTTCCGGAGGGGCAGGGTTGATGCCTTGATCTCTGATTCTCTGATCGACCGACACGAATTCCTGCGTCACGCGCGCTCCCAAGGAAATCGAGATGGCGGCCGTTTGAGCGGCTATATTGCTTCTAGTGTAGTGCTGCGCTCTTGAGCGCACTTAATTGACAACTTCCGCTATCATGCTTCATGCATGCGGAGCGGAGGATCGAATGCGGGTTGCGCCAGAG
>NZ_JBNCAR010000070.1:0-3859 GCF_051280715.1 Thauera sp. AutoDN2
CTGGCGCAACCCGCATTCGATCCTCCGCTCCGCATGCATGAAGCATGATAGCGGAAGTTGTCAATTAAGTGCGCTCAAGAGCGCAGCACTACACTAGTGCGTCGATGAAGCCGAGCGCAACCGATGAGGAAGCCTCTTCGAGGTAGTAGGCTATCGCGTCGTCGACGTCCTGGCTGGCCTGCTCACGCGGAACGACGGACTTGACCTTCACCCGCGAGAAACCGGTTTGCCCGCCCGGCGTACCCGGTCACGCAGACCTTCGAAGTAAGTGGCATTTGCCGGTGACGCCGACGCATTGGCAGCCCCCGCCAGCAGCACTCCACGCAAGCGCTGACGATCCTGGTCCTTGCGAATCAATTCGCGCACGTACTCGCTACTGGTGCCGTAACCCCGTTCGCTCACCTGCTCGTCCACGAAGGATTTCAGGCTGTTGGGCAAGGAAATGTTCATCGTGCTCATGGACGCAGGTTAGTCCGCTTGGCAAAAATTGGCAAGAACGCACGTCGACCAGACTGCACGTCCGTCTTCGTCCCGTCACTCACGCCAGACGACCCCTCCATGCCGTGCCGATGACTGAAACGGCTCGGGTGGAGACAGCCACAGTCGACTCGCAGCGCCCCCACGCAGATCGGGGGATGGAAGTCTCAGTCCGGCCAGGAGCTGCCGGGCACCATCGCAGCGGATCTGCGATTCCGGTGGCCGCTCCGGCCCACGTAGCAGTCGTTCGCAGTTCGGGTCGCTGATTAGCGCACCGCGATCGAAATCACATCGAAAAAATGGAAGTCCGTCATCCTCATAAGCGATTAATTCGAACGTTGAACAGTGTAAGAATGGCCTCCGTTACTGCAATACAGCCAGGAGATGATCATGTTCTACGTACTCAGTTGGTTTTCGGTCTTTGGCCTAATCGCACTCTGGTCGTTATCAGCCTGGGCGCTGCATTCAGTCGCCGTTTGGTCGGTTTCGAATGCCAGCGCGTTGACTGGTGTCGCATCAGGTGTCGAGGGGCTGCTTCTGCCTGAATGGCTACCGCCTTGGGTGCCGCCGGAGATCGCACAGACGATGACTCCTCTGCTGGCAGGTTTTGCGCCGGTCGTCGAAAGTCTGTTGCAGACCATGCCGGCGCTGGCCGGCGGCCTGACCGTGGTGGCCTGGGTAATCTGGGGTCTTGGCAGTGCGCTGCTGCTCCTGCTTGGAGCGGGGCTGCATCTGGGCATTGCAATGTGGCGCCGCCACAGCAGTGGTTCCGGGCCGCAGCCGGGAAGTCGATTGGCCGCATGACGGGAATCACCCCTCCGCGCGAGGGTATGCGACGCCGCGCGCAAGCGGTCCATCGTCAATTTCTTGGCTGTCCGCGCAATGTGGATAATGCGCGTTGGGCAACTTTTGAGCGCTGCAGGCACTGATCATGACCCTTTTCTTGTTCCTCGGTGGCCTGACCTTGCTGGTCATCGGCGCTGAAATCCTGGTGCGCGGTGCGTCCAGGCTGGCGATGTCCTTCGGTATCAGCCCGCTCGTCGTCGGGCTCACCATCGTTGCCTTTGGCACCAGCGCGCCCGAGGTTGCGGTAAGCGTTGGCGCCGTCCTGGACGGCAAGACCGACATTGCCATCGGCAACGTGGTGGGCAGCAACATCTTCAATGTGCTCTTCATACTGGGCATCAGTGCCCTGATCACGCCGCTGGTGGTCAACATCCAATTGATCCGGCAGGAGGTGCCGATCATGCTGGGCGCAAGCCTGTTGCTGCTGGCGCTGACGCTGGATGGAAGACTCTCGTTCCTCGACGGTGGCTTCCTCTTCGCTCTGCTTCTGGCCTACACCGTGTTCCTGGTCGTGCAATCGCGGCGCGAGACCCAAGCGGCGAAGGATGAGTTTGCCGAAGAGATCAAGCCAGCCCAGACCGGTGCCTGGGACAGCCACTGGGTGGCGCAGATCGGATTGATCGCTGCGGGTTTGGTGGCACTGGTGTTCGGCTCGGACTTCTTGGTGCAAGCCTCGGTGAACTTTGCCAAGGCCATGGGTGTGAGCGACCTCGTCATCGGCCTGACGATCGTCGCCGCCGGAACCAGCATGCCTGAGGTGGCTACCAGCATCACGGCCGCGATCAAGGGCGAACGCGATATCGCGGTGGGGAACGTCGTCGGCAGCAACACCTTCAACATCCTGGGCTGCCTGGGCTTGTCGGGGCTGGTGTCGGGCGACCTGGGCCTGGCGATGGCGCCATCGCTGCTGGCCTTCGATATCTGGGTGATGCTGGCGGTGGCCCTTGCCTGCCTGCCGGTGTTCATGACCGGCCGCGAGATCGCGCGCTGGGAAGGCGGCGTCTTTCTGGGTTACTACATCGCCTACGTGGCCTACCTGCTTCTGGCGGCGCAGCAGCATGATGTGCTGCCGGTCTTCTCGAGCGTGATGATGAGCTTTGTCGTACCGCTGACCGTGGTGACCCTGGTGGTGGTGGTGATCCGCCGCCCGTCCGCAGCATGACGGCGCCCATCGTGCAGCGGTTACGCGCAACAGCCGCAGCCTTATCCGAGGAGCGGGTGTCGATGCAAACCCTGGCGCACGCCCACGGGGCCGCAGCACACGGCACTTTGCTGCTATTGATGGCCGGGCCTTGCCTCCTGCCGGTGCCGGGAGTGGGCACGGTGCTCGGCTTCGGAATGGCGGCGCTCGCGGCAGCGATGTGGCAGGGCCACGCCTCGGTATGCCTGCCCCGGCGGGTCGCCGAACTCGAACTCTCCCGCCACTGGGCGCAGCGCGTGCTGGGCATCCTGGCGTCTGCCTATGCCATGGCCGGTCGCTTCGCCAAGGCCCGGATGAGCCATCTCGCATCCGCAGGCAGACGGTCATGGACTGCCGCAGCGATCGGGCTGATGGCCTTCATCGTCATACTGCCGATTCCCTTCGGCAACCTGCTGCCGGCGCTGGCGATGATGCTTATCGGGTTGGGGCTGGTGTTTCGCGATGGCGTTGTAGCGGTTCTTGGGATGATCACGGCGGTGCTGGCGTTTTTCGTCACCGCCGGCTTGGTGCTGATGGCGTGGGTTTATGGCAGCGAGTGGATTCTGCGCTGGACTTCAAGTTGAAAGGGCTTCCTCGAAGAACTATGCAATTCTTAAAGATGTTGAACGTGCTGTCCATCGATCGAGGAATCCGACCCTGGTAGCGGCAACCACGCTCCATCCACAAGCAGAATTGGGCCGGCGCAGCTTCTGAAGGACTGGCCGTGATAGCACTGAAACGCTCCTTACCGACCTACTTCAGTGCCCGCTGGAACGGGCATCGGCCCGCGCGCAGCCTCTTTTGGTGGGACGTGACGATCGTAGGGACCTTGATCAATGGCATCCTGGGCCTGATTTCGCTGATTTTGCTCGCAAAAGGCGTCGATGGCTTCGTCTGGTTGGCGCTTCACCTCCTGCTGATTCCCTACAACCTCTTCCTCGTCTTCAGTGTTCACCGGAATGCCGGATCCAACCTGATCCACAGGGGCGGATCGATTGCCTGGTTCGGTTGTACGTTGCTGGTTTGAAGAATGCTCGAACGGCAATCGCGCGCAGAGACCCCCAACGAAGCGAACAAAAGCCACCGTTAAGGATCCTGGCGGAAGACTGGCTCGACTCCGATACCTGCCGTCGGACGATCAATGCTGCCAATGACAGCAACGGGTCGGGACGCGACGAGCAACCTTCTTAGTTCGGCGCCGGAAACCGGCCGCTCAAGTTTCGCATCCCGAAAGCTGCCGGACGCCATCGAGTGCAGCCGACCCAAAGCTGTCATTGTTTCCCGGTTAGATTGCTATAAATTTTGTGGGCCATTTCTACCCGTTCAGCATTGGGGTAGTTTTTATTGGCCAGCAAC
>NZ_JBNCAR010000071.1:0-3765 GCF_051280715.1 Thauera sp. AutoDN2
TTCGCGGTCGATGTCGAGCGGGTCGAAAAGTCCATCCCCATGAAGGATGGCTCGACGGTCCACATCTTCAAGGATGGGAAAATGGGCATGGAGGACAAGCTGGGACGTGCGGTGAGGATGAAGCAAGGCGAGGTCATGGAGACCAAGGATGGTCAGAAGATCATGATGCACGGCGACGAGGTCATGCGCCTCGACAGCGTTCTCCACAAGGATCACCGTAACTAAAGCTACCGGGTGATCGATTTCCGAAACGGCTCCTGCGGAGCCGTTTCTTTTTTGAAGCAGCGAAGCCACAAGGGGCGGATTGCGCGGTGCAGGTCGGCCTCGGTTGCCCGGGCTACCTCGCCATGCAATGAGAGAGCAATCCGATTGAAGGCGTTGACCACATCCGCATCAAAATGCTGCATGGCCTCTCGCTCAAGAATTGCGAGTGCCTCCGAGGGCGAAATCGCCGCCTTGTAGGGCCGAGCCGAGACCAGGGCGTCAAACACGTCCACAACCGCGAATATGCGTGCATGGAGCGATATTTCCTCGCCAGCAAGGCGGTCGGGATACCCCTTCCCGTCAATCCGCTCGTGATGATGACGAATGACCTCCGCTGCGCCCTCAAGCCAATGAATCCCGGCAATGATCTCGAGACCCATCAAGGTATGGGTCTTCATCACTTCGAACTCCTCAGCGGAAAGCCGCCCCGGCTTCTGGAGAATATGATCCGGAATGCCAATCTTTCCAACGTCGTGCAAGAAGGCACCGATGACGAGATGCGGGATCTCGTTCGGGGATACCCCCATCTCCTCCGCAAGCGCCGCTGCGTAGAGCGTGACCCGATAATTGTGGGCGTCCGTGTCGATGTCGCGCTTGGCGATTGACTTTCCCAACGCATGTACGAGGGAGAAGTTTGCATTCATGAGACGGTCGGACAAGGCCGTCGCATGCCCGAACATTGAGAGTAAAAGTGGGTACAAGGCGACCCCGGTCGCAAGCGCCGATACCGCTGCCATCAAGACCCCATTGCGGATCTGTTCCCGCTGATGCAACAGGACTTCCGGGGCGAGACGATAGAAACCCTCAATGTAGCCGACCAATCGGCCGTCGCCGCCTGCCAGTGGCAGAACCACCTGAATCAGGCCGTCCTGCGCTACGCTTATCCAGGTGCGACGACTTTCCCCCATCGGCGGCCATGTGGGTCGGGAAGGTAAGGTCGTCGTCGCGATGCGGTTCGAAGACTCGTCCCAGACCTCGTAAGCCCAATTTCCGCTTTGGTCGAACACGCGAATGCCGATGAAGTGACTGCCGTCGAGGAGGTCCCGCAAGTGCTTGTGCCCGGACTCTCCGGGCGACATTGCCTGCATTGCCGGTGACACAAAATGAGCGGCCGCCGCCTCAGCCGTCTCCAGCGCCGCCTGTTCCGCACGGCGTGCCTCGAACATGAAGGCAGCAGCCCCCGCCAGCAAGCAGATGACGAGCACTGCTGCGCCGAGCCGGCGGGCGAGGAGCCAACGCATCTGTTGTGCGGAATTGGGTAGCGGGTCCGTCACGCGCACTTCAAGGGCGCCTTTGTGGAGGGTTAGATGAAATTTCGGCAGAACCGTGGAACCACAACACCGTTACATGCGCGAAAAATGGCTACTCATTCTTGATCAGAATCGCCTTGACGGTGTCGATAGGTCCACCTCCCGCCATATGCCGGCCCGCGCGGGCCTCCACCGAGCCACCGCGGCAACCGTGGTTGCATGTCATGGCCCATCGCTTCATCAATACAGACCGGCAATAGCTGAACGGTATCGTCTTGATGTCGCATCCAACCGCCGCAGCAAGCAGACGGCAAGTGCAACGATCACCGTGTACATCAGAAATGCGTGGAGTCACAGCAACAAACGCCCCCCCGAATGTGCCACGCCACTTTGCACGGGGTCATTTCCCGTCCCGCGGGTGGTAGTGCTTGGGCTTGGCTTTCGCGGCCATGCCGTCATCGCCCTTGGCCTCCGCAGCTTTCGGCCGCACGCCGACTTTCTCCTTTACGTGGGAATGCCGCTTGGCGTCCGTCGAGTCAGCCTTTTCGACTTGTTCGGATTTGGCTTGGGACTCTTCCTCCGCAGTCGCCGCGATGGAATTGAACGAGAGCATGGCAAACGCCGCCAGGACCGCAAGAAGGGATTTCGATTTCATGGCATTTCTCCAATGAGCCGCAAAGAGTGACGGCAGGAACGTTGCGAGGGGATTCGTACAGAATTCTCTCGATGAATGTCCGTCTTAACGAGACCACGACCATGGTCTTTCGTATCTGTCAGATACCGTCGGGCCGGGATCGGTAGGCCGGGCACGCTACTTGAAGGTGAAGGATTTTCTTACCGCCTCACGCTGGAATCCGATGACGCACGCAGTCATCGACGCCCAACTGTCCAGACCGATTCGGCCAGCTGCGTTGATGAATCCAATGGTTTCGCCACGCAGGAGGGCGTCAAAGTCGGACTCGACCTGCGCGAGAAGCGCACGGGCAGAACGCATGCTCTCTTCGGTGAGCCGCTCACAGCACCCCAAGACAAGATTGGAGTGTTGCATGATCGCGTCAAACTGCTGTTGGCCAGTGATTATCATTTGGTCTGCTGTGAGCATCTTCCTCTCCCTCTTTCGCGTCGCCCGCGTCCTTCAGCTAGTTTCAGAACGCTACGATGGGAAAAATATAGTATTGTCACGCTGACGCGAGCATATCCGTGCGATTACATTGACGTAATCTACGAGTCACGAAAGCTATCAGTTTGAACGGGGCAGATCAGTCGAGCTAACCAATCAGCTGAAGTCGTGCAAGCAGATGCGTCCATCGGCAAACGCTAACAGGTCGATCATGCCTGCCCGCGGATTCATCGCCATCCCGTTGCTCGGCCTGCCGAGCCGGAGCGAGGGGTATGGAGGTCCGCACTCGGCCGCCTTGTCCTGACGAGTGTTGCATCGACCAGCAGGAACATTTCGTCGGTGCAAGCTACAGCTTCGGCATAATCAAGGTTCTTGGCTCGTGGCAGAACGCAAAGGTCGATCCGGTCGTCGGCAGTGCCCAGACCAACAAGCTGTGGAGCATCGGCGCCCAGATCGACGTTGGCCCCTCGAGCCACAGCTCGATCGGATATGCGAAGGCGGACGTCGGGCGGCGACGGCAAGGGCTATATCATCGCCTATGAGCACTCTCTGTCGAAGCGCACCCACCTCTACGCGGGGTACGTCCACGTCTTCAACGGTGATACGACGACGCGGTTCAACTTCCGCGAGAATCTGGCCATCACCGCCGGTAAGTCGGCGTCCACCGTCGAGTTTGGTGTGAGCCACATGTTCTGAGTTCCCTCGCCTGAACGATGCGGTCGTCGCAGCGACTGCATCGTTCAGCCCCACGGCAGCTCCACGCAGCCGCCGTGGGCGCATCCTCGGCCGGGTCGTGCATGGGGTCGTGAAGGTGCTCAAGGGCGAATGCTGGTCGCTCAGTGGCCCGCCGACTGAAGTCGGCCGGTCGGAAGGAGGCGCCGTCGAGGGTTGATATTCCGACTCATCCAACCCTGATAATCGGATTACATCATCATGACCGAACTGTAATTGCCGGGTCACCGACCTGTCAGTAGTCGGCTCCTATGATGGGGTCCATGGTTACTCAAGCACGAGCAGCCAATCTGGACAACCGGACAAGGAGCCATCATGAAAAAGTCGATCATCGCCGTTCTCGCCGTCTCGGCCATCAGCACCCTTGGATCTTCCGCTGCGTTCGCACACGAGGACTAT
>NZ_JBNCAR010000072.1:0-3603 GCF_051280715.1 Thauera sp. AutoDN2
GGCGCTACGCCGGGCCATCCCCAGCATCGACGTGAGCCGACTGTTCATAACTGGGAACTGCGCATAATGGCCGTTATGAACAGCTATCCATAACGGACAGGAGCTGTCGCTGGCCACCCAATCCGGATAGCGGTCATCCGGGCTAGGCGGTATGCTCCCTGTCTGTGTGCCACATGGGTCGCACCACCGCACTACCCCGTCAGCTGCTGGTATTCATGTTCTTTCGTTTCACCTTTTGCGCACTTCTAATCCTAAACAGTAACTTGCAGAGCGACTTTTCGATCATGCTGATGTTATGCGTTAGGGCTGTCGCCAGAAAAAATCTTGGGCATCTTGGCCATGGCTCACGTACGAAGTCACTATGACAACCTAAAGGTGGTGCGCAACGCGCCTCCCGAGGTAATTCGTGCGGCTTACCGAGCGCTGGCACAGCGATATCACCCGGATCGCACCCTCAATGATCCCGAAGCAGCGCGCATCATGTCCATCATCAATGAGGCTTATCGGATCCTATCGGACCCCGAACTCCGAAAAGAGCACGATCGCTGGCTTACGCTCGCCGAATCCAACGTTCAACAGCCGGTCACGGACTCGACACAATCGTCCAAACCTGCTGATGTACCCGTATCGCCATACAACCATACGGCTAATGAAGCGACTTTCGTCAGCGATGATGTCATTGACCTAGACAGAACCTACCGAATTTTTGTCCGCAATGGGCCACTCTTCGGCATTACCCTTATTGTCGTTGTTCTTTTTGTACTTATTGTATTGGTCGCTGCTTTACGATGACCAAGCTCAACCCATCTTCTCATCGGACCTGGGCGAAAAGCCGCGCAGGCCGGTGAATTCAAACGCGAGACGTCGCCTCGATGCCCCTCACTGAAAGTTTGCTCCGGTCTGCAGAGGGATGGTTCAGTCGGCGTTCCCCGCTATCGGTTCGCTTCCGCCCTCCGTGTGTTGTTCGCTGGTTTATTGACGGAGCTTGTCACAGCTCTTAATTTTGGAGAAAAAGGCATGATGGCATGGGGCGTAGTTTTGATGATCATAGGCGCACTTTCGTTTGTGCTTCCAATGATGGGGCGTCAATTCATAGTCGTGAGCCTGTTGGGCTTTACAGGCATGGGCTCTGCTGTTGCCGGCATAGTTCTTATTGGTATAGGTGGCTTCTTGTTTCATTTAGCGAGAGAAGAAGAAAAGAAACAAGATGAGGCACACCGTCAACACCTGCGTGATATTCTCTCAGGCAAGGTAAAGAATTAATGCGCATGCCTAACAAGACTGGAGCGGGACCTCCTCCGGCATGGCACTTGGCCCGCGAAGCGCTGGTTCTTATCATCCGCTTCGCGGGCCAAGTCGCTCAAAAAAAGAATCTCAGCAACGGTCGAAAACGCCATTTTCGTCTTCTTCAGAACGAGACGGGCATACAGATCCTCACCTACGATCAGTTGGTCGATTGGTATCGCAACGATCAACGTTACAAGAAAAACGTGTTGCGTCTCAGAGGCTTTCAGTACGATTTTAAGTCAATGGCTGCAGGCTTAAACCACATGCTTTCGTACTTATCGCCTGGACAGCTACTGCTTTCAGAAAATGAAGCCACAGCCTTGGCCACGGATGGCTTCGACATGGAAGCTTGGCGCTCCGGTGAATTATTGGTAGTCAATGGAAAGCTTCCGATGGCAAAGTACGGCGCTCTGTTTTCAAACCTTCTAAGCCAAGGCAGAGAAAGAAACGCATAATAGAGGTCTCGGTCCGGCCTGAAGCCGCCACTTGCCGATTCACGCAGCGAGGTCTCAAGCAGACGAATGGGCTGCTCAATAACTCGCCCTTTATTCCATAAGTTTATCGAAAAGATGTAGAAGTTACATTTGCGTAACAATCAGGTCCAGCGGGCGTTAGGCATCCCATATGAGTGCATCAACCTCCCTGAGCTTGAACGTCTGGAGTTCTTTAAGGATGCAATCATCATGACTGCTTACAAATATGAGTTGTCGCTAAATGATTCTGAAATTATCGCTTTAGAAGCAGCATTAATGATGTATCAACAACATTGCTCTGAGCGGTTGGCGGATGGACCCAAGACTCCCTATTGGGCGCACAAAAAATCTATCGAAACCATACAAGCAAAGCTTTATGCAAATACGTCTCAAATAAGTGGAAATAACTTTTGAAAGAACCGCCTAATTATTTCTCTAAGGCAACAGAGCTTCAAGAGTCCCGTACACAGGAGGTGAAGGAATGGGCTTCTTTTCTAAGCTTCGACATATCACACAGTGGTCGGACGAAGATCTACGTGACGAACTTCATAAGTGCACAGCCCTGATCGCAAGACAGCTTGGATCAATGCCTTGGAGCGATCTTAAGAATGTCAACGCGGCGATGGAGCAGAACAAGCAGCTTGAGGCAAAGCGCGCCAAGATCGCAGCAGAGATGCAAAGGCGGGGCGTCAGCGAGTCGTATCTGGACGATCTGGCGAAGAAGCTTGGCAATCCCCCGCCGTAACGTCGATACTCCGGCCAATTTCCTAACCAAGACGAGGAAAGGACGATGGATGATGAGCGCACGATCTATTCGATCGTAGATGAATGCAAACAGCCGACCACAATTACTCTGGAGAAATTCGTGGCAGACGTGCTTCAGGCGAAGCTTCCAGACGTGCACGCGTGGGTACAAGCAGCGTATGACAGAGTCGCAGATAAGAAACCACACCTGGGCCGCCGCCAAAAGGGAGACTTGGTGCGTGCGCTATCGTGGCGTGAAGCAATAGTTCATCTTACTGCATCCGGACAACTAGACGACTTCTAAACGTGCCCAACCAGTGCTTGCAGCCGATCGTCACTTCGCTGCGCTTCGTTCCGTCGGCTGAAGGCCGTCGTTGAACGACAGCTTTCCAAAAAGCTCTACGGCTGCTCTGGGTCGGTAGTTCCAGTTCGCCGGACGGAGAAGCCGCCGTTCGCCCTCGCCTGACGCTCGAACGGCAGGTGACCAGCAATTGCTGCCCGACTTCACCTATCAGGCCACCGGCAGCTCAGGCCGACGACTTGACTGAAGGCCAACACAGCCGAGCGACCGGTTCTCGATCGCTTGTCCGCCATTCGCACACACCCAATTTTCGCGGCCGCTAAGTCTCGTCCTGGCCGATAGTACCCCCTCAGCATCATCACCGTAAGCAGCCGCCCGGCGGCAAAAGGCGCTTGGCGGGCAGCCGCGCCGGGTTCAGATCTCAATCTGCTCGGAGATCTCCAAGGCATCATCGACCTCGATGCCCAAGTACCGCACCGTCGACTCGAGCTTGGAGTGACCCAGCAGGAGCTGCACCGCCCGAAGGTTCTTCGTGCGCTTGTAGATCAAGGTCGCCTTCGTTCTCCGCATGGAGTGCGTACCGTAGGCGGAAGGATCGAGGCCAGCGGCTACCACCCAGTGCTCGACGATCCTCGCGTACTGACGGGTAGAGACATGCGGTGAGTCGTGCAGGCGGCTCGGAAAGAGGAAGTCTTCCGACCTCAGGCCGGCCTTCGCGATCCAGGCAGCCACAGCCGTACGCGTGGGCTCGGTCAGTTCGAACTGCACAGGCCGCTGCGTTTTCCGTTGCACGACCAT
>NZ_JBNCAR010000073.1:0-3224 GCF_051280715.1 Thauera sp. AutoDN2
CCTGCGACTCAAGCGCAAGCGGGCGGCCTGGGATGACGATATCCGTATGAAAATGCTGGGGATTCATCGGTTATGACTTTCGAATGCGATGGCCCTGCATTGCTGCCTGCCTGTAATCAATGGCAGCGCTATCCCACCAGCGTACTCGGACCCGATCGCGTTCATGGCCGTCCTTGTCCCGGAACGTATGAGGCTCCGGCAGTGGAACTTCAATTCCTTTCAGAAGCGCCTCCATCGCCTTGAAGATCGTCATCTCGGGCGTGTCCTTCTCAGCTTCCTCGTCAGGTTCGCGGGTTGCGGCAATCATCGTTTGAGGCTTGATGCAATAATCCGCCGTCAAGTGCGGACG
This sequence comes from Thauera sp. AutoDN2, assembly GCF_051280715.1. Taxonomy (NCBI): domain Bacteria; kingdom Pseudomonadati; phylum Pseudomonadota; class Betaproteobacteria; order Rhodocyclales; family Zoogloeaceae; genus Thauera; species Thauera sp. AutoDN2. Next base: position 350 of record NZ_JBNCAR010000073.1, read on the forward strand.
CAGGTACTCGAGCGCAGCACCATGCCAGCACGCATGAACAAGACGCAGCTCAGGTAAGTCGAGGCAGACCGGCAGCGTCATGAACCAACGCACCAGCTCTTCATGCAGGGGCGTTCCTTCCACGGCGGAAAGAAAGGCTTGGTGCTGTTTTCGGTTCTTGTCACCGTACTTGGTGGAGTGATGCTTGCGCAGGTATTCGCCCGGGCACTCCGGGTCGGGAAGAAACCATGCGATGGCGTTGAACTCGTGATTCCCCATGACCGCCTGGGCTGCTCCGGCATCAACCATCCGCCGGACCAAATTGACTGTTTCAACCTGTTTCGGTCCACGATCAATAAAGTCACCAACAAACAGCGCCTGCCGATCCCGATGCCTCCAGACACCTCCGCTGTGCCGGTACCCGAGGCTCACCAGCAATGCCTCGAGCGCGTCTGCATGCCCGTGAATGTCGCCGATAATGTCGTAGTTCATGTACAACCTCCGCTATTGCAAGCAGGCCGTCGGCCCGGGTTTCCCGCTAGGTGCGTCGCCCGAGAACTCGGTACGCAGCACAATCGCAAGCCCTTCGGCCACCTCAGAGAATTGATCCAAAGCGCTTACCAAGTGCTTCTGTACGAGTGGGTCTGACGGAACATCCAAGACCGCACAGACGGTTTCGTCATTCATGAAGCAGCGCAGCTGATAAGCGCTGTCATTGATCTGATTGAGCTTGCGGAGCAGGGGTAGTGATTCCTCGGCCTTGTTGAGCAGCACCGCAAAGAGCCGAACATTTCTATCGAGTACGAAGGCGTTGATTTCGATCGAGCCATAGCGCACAGCTAAGTACTCCTCCTCATCAAGCGCCAAGTCCTCAATTCCGGTCACCGAGCGAAAGACGGCCACCACCCGCTCCATCGGAGCGCAGCACTGCCCGCCCCTTGACTTCAAGCCCAAGCTGGGAAATGTAAGCGGCCCGTCGTTTGCATCGAATGACTCGTATGTAAGCACTCCCGGATATGGAAACCCCAACCCGTGCATCAGGGTGTCAATAACCAAACCAGCGACGTCGGAGTCAGGCACCGAGGCCGGAAAATCGATGTGGTAGTTCGGCGAGCCATCAGGATCTTTCTCTGGCGTCGCTTGGCTGGGCGTTCCGGTCGGGGCGTTCCATCCATGGGACCGCAACCACCCCATCTCCCGACGGCTCAGCCGGTCATCGCCTTGCAGGAAGTGATTGCTCGCGACCTCGACGCGCATGCCCCACGCACCCTGACATGAAAACTGCAGGTATCGCTCTCCATGCTTCGCATTGAGGATCAGGAACTGGTCCTCCTCCAAGCACCCCAGAACATGCTCAAGGTTCTGAGAAAAAGGCCCCCAATCGCGAGACGCTGCTCGGGTGACACGATGAGGACGGGACAGCGCGCCACCTGAATCGGCTCTACTCATCTGACACCTCGTCCAATTGTCATCGTTTTGATGATGTTATGCTATGTGATCATATTGATGATGTCAAGCCTCGTTCCGTTCTATACTTCGGCCTACACCGGAGTACGAAAGTGACACGAAACATGCTTGTTGAGATGAGCCAGAAGCAGCGCGATCGTCTGGCTTACGTCGAGTTTCGCCTGTGGTTCCTGGGCGATGCCAGCCGGCGTGATCTGATGGACCGATTTGCGATTGCGCCGGCGGTGGCGACACGGGACTTCACTGCCTATCGGGAGCTAGCGCCGCAGAACATCGATTTCGACGGGAGCCGGAAGGTCTACATCCCGAGCGAACGGTTCACGCCTGTCTTCGATCATTCTCCGGACCGCGTCTTGTCCGCGATGTCCCGGGGATTTGGCGATGGGGAAGACCGTCGTGGAGAAGGCTACATCCCGTGTGAGCTGCCGATCAGACTGAATCGCCCCTCACTTGAGGAGCTTGCAGTCGTTACACGAGCTATCCATCAGAGGCAGGTGCTTCGGGTGACATATCACTCACTGAAGCGAGGCGTTGGCGTTCGGGAGGTGATTCCACACGCTTTGGTAGATAGCGGACTGCGTTGGCACACGAGGGTCTTCGACAGGAAGTCCAGTGAGTTTCGGGATCTTGTGATTTCGCGTATCGAAGCGGCCAGCCCGGTCCTGAGCGAAGAGATCCTTCCCCACGAACTGCCACAGGCCGATGAGGAGTGGAATCGCCAGCTGAATCTGATACTGATCGCACATCCAGGAGTCGATCGACCAGAAATCGTTCAGCGGGATTTCGGCATGCGCTCAGGCGAGCTACACCTGACCGTCCGGGCAGCAGTCGCTGGCTACGTGCTGCAACGATGGAATGTCGACTGCAGCCCGGATCGTCGTCTTGACCCTACGATTCATCGCCTATGCCTCAAGGACTTGGATTCGTTGGAGGCAGTTCGAAGTCTTGCGATCGCACCTGGCTACCAGACGGCTGCATGAGGGAAAGCGGTTCTTGGATGCTTAGACCACGACACCCCCTACTGCACGCGCTGCTAGTCAACGCTGCCCTGCCGCCATGTGTCAAAAGCACAACGCCCGTTCGAGCCCAAAAGACTAACCGACCATCTTGTCGAACAGACACCACATCGGTGCACCGACCGGCCCATCCTCGGCCGGAACTGACTGACAGTTCGAGTCGTCCGAATGGTTGCAATCTGGCTCACAGACGCCATTCAATACCCCTTATCGGTTGACAGACTCTTTTGCACGCGGCCCGTGACTTGCTGCGCGATCGAGTTCAGGTCAGCTTCATCGCTGACAATCAGCAGGAGTCAGATCGGGCGGCTACCCCAGGGCAATCGCACCTACTTCGCATAGCCTCATCTAAAATCCCGTTAACTTTCATGACCTTGCGAGGCCTCTGTTCACAACGTCATAAATTGTGTAGT
>NZ_JBNCAR010000074.1:0-2976 GCF_051280715.1 Thauera sp. AutoDN2
GGCCCCCCCCCCCCCCCCCCCCCCCGCGCGGCCCAAGGGCTCTGGAACCTCTCCCGTAGACCCTCACCTATTGGTCGCCGCAACGACTGTGGCTGCGTTCAGGGAGATCGCCCGAATCCGCGCTGCCGGCAACCTCGCCAAAGAGACAAACAAATGACGGGGCCACGGGTGGGCCAACATGGGCCAAAGCTGGGCCAACACCATTCTGGTGGCCCAAACGCAAAAAAGCCAACCACCGCTAAGTGATTGACTTTAATGACTTTTTTTGGTTGCGGGGGCAGGATTTGAACCTGCGACCCGGGTTATGAGGCTAAAAAAATTGCACGGCGTCCAGCGCAATCGTTTGTGGTTTCTCTGGGCTTAAAAGACCTCAAGCTTGATTTCATAGCGCTTTTGGCACACCGATCTGTGACGTCGAAGACCACTCGCGTGGACCACAACAGCCTAGGTGTCACAGTCCTCCTCCAAAAACTAGCCGAGCATCCGTCCCTTTGAGGCGGCAGTGGTCCACTCGCGAAGCCAGACGGACAACTCACTTCGGGATACTGGTCGATTTGTGGCGTACGATGACCATGCCGAATTGATACAGTCCGGGTGGAAGAGATCCGACCAGGAAGCTCGGCGGACGAGCTTCGATCGTCCCACAGTCCGCGAGAGCGGAACTCTATGCTAACCATCTGATGCTTCGCTGCGCAGGGCCATCTAGGATGAATGATACTCAAAACACAGTTTCAAGCTCTCACGTTACGCCGATTGGCGGCAACGTCTTTCTGGGTCTCGGGTTCCCACCCCGCGAAGCCGAGCGCTTGCTCTCCGGCTCCCAGATGAGGATTGAGGCAGCGCTCACGGAAACACCTGTAGACATGAAGCAAGGGACGCGCATCGATGAGGATCAGATACGACGAGCAAGATGACATCCTGTGCATCGGCTTCTCGGAGGAACCGATCGTGAGGGATGTTTCACTCGGGTGGAACGTGAACATCGGCTTTACAGCAAACGGAATCGCCGAGATCACGATCCTGGATGCCCGAACCGCAGGTCACTGGCCGATAGAGATCGAACCGAGCCCACAGTGACCGAGAACATACGCCGCTGCCAGACAGGCGGCGTCACGGTCGACTTCGACGGCGCCGATCACGGCGTTGCTCCGTTAGACGAGCGTTGGTCGTGGGGTCCTAGTTAAGCCCGCTTAACTAGTGCGGAACACTAGTTAAGTTTACGCGGATTTCTTTAATTAGCAGGACACTGGTCACTCTGGCTCCAACATCTCCACGTCGGGGAAGATGCCCTTGCTGAACGGGGAGTGGGGTGCGGGTGCGCTCGACATTCTGGCGCGCAGAGCCCGATCCGCCCACGCGGCTACCAGCTTGCTCGAGAGCGCCATCAGGAATTCATACAAGCGGGGTAACGCGGTAAGCGCCGTGTTGAAGCACGTTTGCCTCATCAGCGCGGCAGTGGCTGCGCCCTATCTGTACCAAGGCTATCCGCCCAAGCCTGCACAGCCAGGTGGTCGATGAGGAGGCCCGCGTCCACGTTGGCGAGTGCCTCTTGGGTCAGGCGGTCGCGCGTCTCCTCTTGGGCGATCCAAGCGGATAACGCTTGTTCCATGATCCAGCTGCGTGAGCGTTTCCGCGTTGAGGCCATTTGATCGACCTTGTCGGCCAGCGGAAGCGGTACGTGAGCGGCCAGCACTTTGGTGGATGCTGTTGTCAATATGAGCCTCACTGATAGGAAGCGCGCATCTGGAAGATCTCCTCCCGGTGCTGTTCTCCAAATTCGATCTGCACTTTCGAGCAGCGTTCGCGCGCAAGGCTTCGATCTGGTCTGGCATAAGGCGCGCGACGACGACGGATAAACTGTCGAGCAGGGCATCGGTCGTGAGATCTGAATCGCCCCGGGTTTACTCGACGGTCCCGTTCTTCAAGAAATACTGTCGCTCGAACGCTACCGGCGAGAACTGATTGGTGAGCCAAAGTCGAAAATGAACTCTTGAACTAGCCCGCGCTGCCGGGTTATTAACCCGGCAATTAAATAGCTAAATTACTGAGCGTACCGAACGTATTCATGGCTGAAATACGACCGCACTCGATCCGGCATCGCAGCGATCCGTTCCATGCACGTGCGCGCCTTCTGGAGAAGTGCGGCAGCGGTCCTGGCAATCGGCCCGGAGCGTATCGTCGTTTTCAGATCCCGGTTCAGATACTCGTCGGGGTTGAGTTCCGGCGCGTACGGCGGCAGGTAAAAGAGCTCGATCTTCTCGGTGTTTTCGGCAGCCCACTCGCGGACACGGTTGGCGCGGTGCACGCGCAAGTTGTCGACGATCAGGAACACCTTACGCTGCGCATCCTGAATCAGGTCTTTCAAGAACACGATGATGCGCTCGGCATCGATGGCGCCCTCGAAGAACGAGAAGCGCACCAAGCCCTGGTTGGTGATCGCCGAGATCATCGATGTCGACCCATGGCGACCGGCCGGCAGTCGAAGCTCAGGCGTCAGCCCCGCCATCGAGTAACCTCGCACCCAGTGCGAGTCCTGCCGAATGGCGGTCTCGTCACCCCAGTAGATCTCGGCATCCTCAGTCTTGGCGCGCGCAACGATCTTCGGATACTCGTCCTCAAGCCATGCCTTGAGCCGGGCCGGGTCCTGCTCGAGCGCGCGCTTGACCGGTCGCTGCGGCGTGAAGCCCCACCGCCGAAGGTACTCACCGACGGTACGAATAGGCATGTCGATGCCGAAGAGCTGCTTGATGGCGAGCATGACCGCGCGACGATTCCACAGCGCGAACTCGAGCTGCAGCTGGGCGGGGTTCGAGCCGATGATCTTCAAACGCAGCTGCTCCTCTTGAACCAGCGTCAATGTTCGTCCCGACCCAGGGCGCAGGGCCATCGCATTCGAAAGTCATAACCGATGAATCCCCAGCATTTTCATACGGATATCGTCATCCCAGGCCGCCCGCTTGCGCTTGAGTCGCAGGC
>NZ_JBNCAR010000075.1:0-2707 GCF_051280715.1 Thauera sp. AutoDN2
CCCAACGTGCAGGAGTTCGACAAGCGGATGGCGCAGGCGCAGGAGAACATGAAGAAGATGCAAGAGCAGATGGACAAGATCAACCAGACTCAGGATCCCCAAGCGCGGCAAGAACTACTCCAGGACCACTGGACCACGATGCAGAACAACATGCAACTGATGCACGGCATGTGGGGGCCGGGCGGCGGCATGGGCTGCTGCATGGGCGGCCCGGGGATGGGGGCCGGAATGATGAGGGGCGGACCGATGATGGGATGGGGACATATGGGGGACTACTACTCAAAACTCACCCCGGAACAACAGCAGCAGCGCCAGTACATGATTGATCAATACATGCCGATGCAGCAGATGATGATGGATCACATGATGCGGCACCAGCAGTACATGCAGAGGAGGTGAGCGGTGTTTTCTGCCGGCAAACAGCCCTCGAAGCGCCATGTCGAGCACATCGGGGCGCTCGCTTGGCGCGCGAGTGGCGCGTAGTTTCGACGCATCGCTTCAAGCGACTGTGTTGAGTGAGAGCAGACCCATGCAGCGCAGCAGCTTTAACGTGCCGAAGATGGATTGTCCATCGGAAGAAAACCTCGTTCGCATGGCGCTCCAGGACATGCCGGAGTTGTCATTGTCGTTCGATCTGAAGCAACGTCAGGTCACGGTGCTGCATCGGGCTTCGGCGGACGAAGTCCTGGCGCGCCTGACGCGGCTCGGCCTCGGGGCAGCCCTGCAGAGCAGCGAGGCCGTGCACGATGACGCTGTGCCGTTGCCCGACGCCGGCGACGTCGCTGAATTGAAAGTGCTGCGGATGTTGCTCGGCATCAATGCTGCCATGTTCGTGATCGAGGTCGTGTTGGGCCTGTTGGCGCAGTCGGCCGGTCTGCTGGCTGACTCACTCGACATGTTCGCCGACGCGGCCGTCTACAGCCTGGCGCTCTATGCCGTGGGGCGTGCGGCTCACCTGAAGGTGAAGGCGGCCCACATCGCAGGGTGGCTGCAGCTGGTGCTTGCGCTGGGGGCTCTGTTCGAGGTCGGACGCAGGTTCGTCTTCGGCAGCGAGCCCGTCTCGGCTTTGATGATGGGAGTCGGAGTTGTTGCGCTTGTCGCAAACGTCACGTGCCTTGTGCTCATTTCGCGGCATCGTGATCGCGGCGCGCACATGACTGCAAGCTACATCTTCTCCGCCAACGACGTGCTGGCCAACCTCGGAGTGATCGTCGCGGGTGCCTTGGTCGCATGGACCGGCTCCGCCGTTCCCGACCTTGTCATCGGCGGGATCATCGGCGCAGTTGTGCTCAACGGCGCACGCAGGATTTTGGCTCTCCGATAGCGAGGGCATCGCCGCGCAATCCCGCCAAACGCGTTTCTGCGCACCATCGCACTCCTGCGGCTGCGCACCGGTCGAATGCGAAGCGCAGTTCAGCAACGACAGATAACACCGTTGATCGTGGCGTTGGGGCCAAGAACCGGCCGGATCGATTCGTGCGCCATACCGATTGGTGTCAGCCTCAGCGCACGCTTAGCGTGCGATTTTCTCCGTTTCGTGAGCGGACTCCTAGATCTTCTCCGAAGAGATGTCCATCAGGATGCTCACGAAGCCAAGCACCCAGATGCCCATGGGACTCCCGCCAGCCGCCTTGTGCGTAGGCTTCATGTGCGTTCTGGGCGAGATACGTTTAATTGGCGCAAAGGCTTCCCAGTTGATTTAGAAACCCAAGCCTGCCCCTGCCCCCAAAAGAGTGGCGACGCCGAGGAAGGCGAAGATGGCGGCGGCAATACGGTGCACAAGCTTGACCGGCATCTTGTCGGCGATTTTGTCACCCATGATGACGGCTGGCACATTCGCCACCATCATGCCCAGGGTTGTACCGGCAACGACCGCAATCAGATTCTGATACTGAGCTGCCAGCGCTACAGTGGCGATCTGCGTCTTGTCACCCATTTCGGCGAGGAAGAATGCAATCAGCGTAGTGGTGAAGACGCCAAGGCGAACCAGCTTCGCTTCATCTTCGTCGAATTTGTCCGGTATCAGAGTCCAGCCGGCCATTGCGATAAATGAAATGCCGAGCATCCAGCGAAGCGTCTCCGGTCCCATGAGCGTTGTGATCCATGTCCCCACTGCGCCTGCGAAGCCGTGATTGGCCAGAGTGGCGACAAAGATGCCGAAAACAATCGGCACCGGCTTACGGAATTTAGCTGCGAGAATGAACGCGAGGAGCTGGGTTTTGTCACCGATTTCGGCGAGCGCAACGATGCCGGTGGAGATCAGAAAAGCTTCCATACTGGTTTCCTCGGCCGGAATTCGACAAATGACCACGCCACCTCTCCGGCCAGTCGGAAGGTGGTGTGATCAAAGGTCTTGCCAAGCAGAAACCGCTTACGCCATGGTCGAGTGACCAAGTATGTTGACGCAAGCCTCTTCGGGTTGAAGAGAGGCTACTCCCCAATGAACGAGCGGCATTCTATCGATTGACCAGGCGCCCGTCTATCGAGGGCCGTTTCAAGCAGGCCGCCTTCGGATAGAGCGCTTTCTCAAATGACTGCGTCTTGCCGGCCTCAGAGCCCGTTTCGGCAACCTCGGGCAGAAGCAACAATGATACTTTCAGGGAGAGGTGGCCGGTTGCAGCGCAATGATGGCCATGCCGACCAGCGCGACGCCGGCGCCCGCGACATCCCAGCGGGTCAGCGCAACGCCATCCACGACGCGAAGCCA
>NZ_JBNCAR010000076.1:0-2690 GCF_051280715.1 Thauera sp. AutoDN2
ACGACCAACGAGGCGAGCGTGGAGACGATGAACGCCACGCCGAGCGGCACGAACAGCCGCCCCTCCATGCCAGGCAGCGCGAACAGCGGCAAGAACACCAGCACGATGATGATCGTCGCGTAAAGGATGGCCGAGCGCACTTCCATCGTTGCGCGCGCCACGAGTTCGATCGGGTGAAGCCGATGGTCGTGATGCTTTGCGCGGTCCTCCTTCAATCGGCGCAGCACGTTCTCTACGCCCACAACCGCATCGTCGACCAAGCCGCCAATCGCAATCGCGAGACCACCAAGGGTCATCGTGTTGATCGACTGCCCGAAATACTTGAAGACCAACGCCGTCATGAAGATGGACACCGGAATCGCGGTGAGCGCGATGATCGTCGGGCGCAGGGTGCCGAGAAAAAAGAAGAGGATTGCCGCAACGAACACCGATGCGCCAATCAGCTTACCCTTGAGCGTGCTGATCGATGCCTCGATGAAAGTCGCCTGCCGGAAGGTCACCTCCGGCGCATCCATCCCGGCCGGGAGCGATATCTTCATCTCTTCGAGCGCGGTTTCGATCGAGCGAGTCAGGTGAATGGTGTCCGCCGTAGGCTGCTTCTGAATGCCGAGGATGACGGCCGGCTTGCCCTCGAAGCCCGCATCCCCCCGTTTGGGCGCCGCTGCGAAGGTCACGGATGCGATCTGACGCAGCAGGATCGGCTGGCCATCTCGCGCAGTGATCGCGAGGTTCTTCAGATCCTCCAGGCTCGAGGTCCGACCGAGATGGCGGATGAGATACTCGCGCCCGTTCAGTTCGAGAAAGCCCCCCGAGGTGTTCGACGAGAAGCCTCGAATCGCCCCTTCCAACTGCTCCAACGAAACACCGAGCTCAGCCATACGGCGGGTGTCGGGCTGAACCTGGAACTGCCGCACCTCTCCGCCAATCGGGATGACTTGCGCGATGCCGGGGATCGCCATCAGGCGCGGACGAAGAACCCAGTCCGCATACTCTCGGACCTGCATCGGCGAGATCTTCGCCGTGTCGATCGGGATCGCGATCTGCATGATCTCGCCCATGACCGAGCTGATCGGCCCCATGCGCGGAATCACGTCTTCAGGCAACCCTTCCTCCATGGCTGAGAGGCGTTCCGACACCATCTGCCGGGCGCGGAAAATCTCGGTACTCCAGTCGAAGGTCACGTAGATGAAGGACAGCCCCGAGCTCGAGGTAGAGCGCACTGACTCCACGCCGGGCAAACCATTCATGGTGGTCTCGAGCGGAAAGGTGATGAGTTGCTCGACCTCCTCCGCCGCCATGCCGCCGGCTTCGGTCATGATCGTGACCGTCGGCTTGTTGAGATCCGGAAATACGTCCACGGGTGTTCGCGAAAGCGTGAACGCACCGTAGGCCATCAGTACCAGGCTGGCGATAATCACCAGCAGCCGGTTACCAAGGCTGTTGTCGAGTAGCCACTTGAACATCGGATAGACTCCCGGTCAGCGGATCTGGTTGATCAGCGTGGCGGCACGGGAGGCGACCCGCTCGCCGGCTTCGAGGCCGGACGTCACCGCAATGTTCACGCCGTCCAGCGGCGCGATCGTGACGGTCCGGGACTCGAAACGTTCGGGCGCCGTCTTTACCCAGACGATGGTTTGGTTTGCCGAATTCTTCAGCACCGATGCTGCGGGAACGCTTACACCCTGCTGCGTGCTGCGCGACTGGACGAAGACCTCGACCGGCTGCCCCACGGCAAGAAAGGCCAGCGCTTCCCCTTCGGCTGCAAAGGTGAGCGGCAAGGCCTGCTCGCGCAGGCTGCGGGCGGCGCCGATGAAGGTGAGCGGGATCCGCTGGTCGCCGACCGCAAGACTTGCAGAGGCGACATCCGCCGCTATTTCTGGATCATAGGAGAGCGCCTCGACACGCAGCCGCTTCGGGTCGACGATCTCGAACACGAGCTCGCGCGCATCGACCACCTGGCCTGACACGGCGTTAGTCGATGCGATCACACCGCTGACGGGTGCGGTCAGGACATCACGGGCATTGAGGCCACCACCGATCGCTTTCGATCTGGCCCTCAGGCTGGCAAGCTCGCTTTCGGCCGCCTCGATCTCCTTGCGCGGTACCGTGTCGGCGAGTTCCTTCAGACGCGCAAGGCGCTTTTCCACAAGGGCCCTGGCCGCGTGCAGCTCGGCCAATTGCGCCATCTGGTTAGACCGCTCGATCTGGTCCGTCGAAGGACTAACGTAAGCCAGCACGTCCCCCTTCTTCACGGCCTGACCGACGCTTGGCAACCCCTGCGGGCCCGCCTCCAGGCGCCCAGCCACCATGGCCTGCACCTTTCCGCCGGCATTCGGGTCCATGACCACCTTGCCGGCCAGCGCGGTGGTACGCGGCAATTCGCCGGCTTCCGTAACCAACGTGCGAACACCGATCTGGCGTTGTGCCGGCTTTGGCAGAAAGACACTGCCATCGGCTTGCCGTTGTGGCCCATTGCCTCCTGCCACAACTGGACCTTCATCGCCATGATCATGGCCTTCGCCAGCAAAGGCATTCCACGAGGCACTGGCCGATACCAGCGCCAGCGCAGCAAACAGTACGCTCAGCTTCACGCGGCACCTCCAGTCGAGCGATTACGCGAATTCCCCTTGCGAAGCACAACCCAGCCGATGAGGCCTAGCACAAGCCCCCCCGCGCCTGCCCCAATTGCG
>NZ_JBNCAR010000077.1:0-2662 GCF_051280715.1 Thauera sp. AutoDN2
TTGGACGCATGCGTCGCTGCCACGCGCGCTGCAGTCGCGTGAGGTCGGCCGTGTCCTCAATTCATTCACCCCGGCGCTGCGCGCGCCCAAGCGCGGCTATGCGATCGTCCGTCTGGCCCTCGATCTGGGCCTTCGCTGTATCGAGATCAACCGGCTACAACTGGACGACATCGATTGGCAGAACGGCACGCTCACGCTGAGGCGGACGAAGTCTCGCCGCCAGGATGTGCTGCCACTGCCAGTCCCCACGGGCAAGGCGCTGGAGGCGTACCTGCGCCACGAGCGACCGCTCACCAGCAACCGATCCGTCTTCGTGCGCTCCTTGGCTCCACACGATGCACCGGTCAGCGTGGATGCCATCCATCGGGTGATCCGCGACGCCTTCAGCCGCGCCGGTATCCCGCATGGCCGGGCGCACGCCCTGCGCCACACCTTGGCCTGTCGGCTGGTCAACAGCGGGGGCTCGATCAAAGAAGTCGCTGATGTGCTGCGGCACCGCTCGCTGAACACTTCGCTCATCTACGCGAAGACCGATCGCGCTGGCTTGGTCGAAGTCGCCTTGCCCTGGCCAGGGAGCCCAGCATGAGCGCCCACATATCCCTTCCCGAGCGGATCGAGACGTATCTGGCCGAGCGCCGTCGCCTCGGGTTCGAACTTCAGCACATGGGTCAGGCGCTCGCCCGGTTCGCACGCTATGTCGAGGCAGTCGGTCACCACGGACCGCTTACCGTCGAGGTGATGGCTGCCTGGGCGCGGCAGGTCAAGGGTGGCCGAGGGGATCGAGGCACGGCGGCTCGCGCCTTACGTCTGTTCAGGCCGTTTACGCGCTGGCTGCAGCAGTTCGAGCCGGCTACCGAGGTCCCCGACGAGGCGACCTTCGGGCCGGTCCCGGGCCGGGTCACTCCGCACATCTTCCGTGACGAGGAGATCGAGGCCTTGCTCGACGCCGCCGGGCGGCTCGGGCCGCCGCTGCGCAGTACCGTCATGCGGACCTTGTTCGGACTGATCGCCTGTACGGGTCTGCGCATCTCCGAAGCCCTGGCGTTGGTCGACGCGGACGTCGACCTCAGTGTCGGCGTGCTGACCGTCCGCTGCAGCAAGTTCGGCAAGTCGCGCCTGGTGCCGCTGCACCCGAGTGCCGTAACGGCCCTGCGCGCCTACCGCCTTGAGCGCACGAAGTACGTGCCTGCCGATCCTGCGGGGCCGTTCTTCATCGCCACCCGTGGCCGCCGGCTCGGCTGTGCGCTCAGTGATCGGCAGGCCCACCGTATCTTCGATCAACTGCGTCGGGAACTGGGCTGGGTCGCTCGCGGCGGCCACGGTGCGGCCCGCATCCACGACCTGAGGCACAGCTTTGCGGTGCGTCGCCTGTTGCGCTGGCATGAGCAGGGCGAGAACGTGCACGAGCACATGCTTGCGCTGTCGACCTACATGGGCCACGCCAAGGTCTCGAACACGTACTGGTACCTCACGGGCACGCCCGAACTCCTGCAAGTGGTGGGCAAGCGTTTCGAGCACTTCGTCGATCCGTACGAAGCCGAGGAGGACGACGATGGTTAAGCCCGAATCAGTCCAGGCGCCCAGCTTCGCGGCCCTGGTGCAGGCGTTCTTCGCCGAGCACCTGCAGCAGCAGCGCGCGATGAGCCCGCGCACCGTTGCCGCGTATCGCGACGCCTTCGTGCTGTTCCTCGACTTCGCGCAGGCGCGGCTACACAAGCAACCCACGGCGATCCGACTCGAGCAGATCACGCCGACGCTGATCCTGGCCTTCCTCGATCACCTCGAGCGCGAGCGGGGCAATACGGTGAGAAGCCGCAACGCTCGACTCGCGGCGTTGCGGGCGTTCCTGAAATTTGCCGGTCGGCGCGACGTGAGCGCCCTGCATGCCGTCGAGAAGTCGCAGGGCGTGCCGATGAAGCGCTTCGAGCGGCCGATGCTGGGCTTCCTGTCGCGTGAGGAAATGCTGGCGATCATCAGCGAGCCCGACGACTCCTGGACGAGCCAGCGCGACCATCTGCTGCTCAGGATGCTCTACAACACCGGCGCCCGGGTCTCCGAGATCATCGGCGTGACGCTGGCCGACGTGGTGCTCGATGGTGCCGCCTGTGTGCACCTGCACGGCAAGGGGCGCAAGCAACGCGCGGTGCCGCTGTGGCGATCGACGGTGCGGCAGATCAGGGCGTGGCTACGGCTCAATCCGCAGTTGCAACCGACATCGGCGCTGTTGCCCAACCGCGATGGTCAGGCGATGACGCGCGGGAACGTCACACAGCGCCTCGCTCTCGCCGTCAAGGCCGCGACCACAGCGCAGCCGCAGATTGCGACGCGCCGCATCTCCCCGCACATCATCCGCCACACGACGGCCATGCACCTCCTGCAGGCCGGCGTGGACATCAGCGTCATCGCGCTGTGGCTGGGACACGAGAGCCCGACGACAACTCATCAATACGTCGAGGCTGACCTGGCGATGAAGGAACAGGCACTGGGGAGACTGCAGGAGCCAGACGCCGCGATCCGGCGATACAAGGCGCCTGACACGCTGGTCGAGTTCCTCAAGACCCTGTAGTTATGTGCAGGCCGCAGGCATCGCGCACCAACGCTGCGCTCGCGCGATGACGCGGCCCGCACCGAAACTGTTCATAACTGGGAGCTGGGCATAATG
>NZ_JBNCAR010000078.1:0-2584 GCF_051280715.1 Thauera sp. AutoDN2
GGACTAAACCGCTCGCGCGGTAGGGGTGTGCTGAACCGTTCGTGACGAGCATCGAAGTTCGTGGTTTCCATCGGCAGCAGGCTTGCCATGTTGGGAGATGAGGCAATCGGCCTCGTCTTCGACAGGAGCAAGCCATGGATACCCCGACTCGTCCCGTCAGCCCCTTGCGCCAGCGCATGCTCGACGACATGCGGATGCGCAAGCTCACCCCCAAGACGCAGAGTGCGTACATCCGCGCGGTGTGCCGGTTCACGCGCTATCTGGGGCGCGCGCCCGATACCGCCACGGTGGAGGACCTGCGCAACTACCAGTTGCACCTGGTCGATACCGGCACCTCGCCAATGTCGCTCAACGCCGCGATCAGCGGGCTGAAGTTCTTCTTCGACATCACGCTCCAACGCGGCGAGCTGATGGCGCGAATGCAGCCGGTCCGGCTGCCACAGCGCCTGCCGGTGGTGCTCAGCCGCGAGGAGATCGCGCGCCTGATCGCCGCCTGCAACAATCTCAAGCACCAGACGGCGCTGTCGCTCGCCTACGCGACCGGACTGCGAGCGAGCGAAGTGGTCTCGCTCAAGGTCAGCGACGTCGACAGCGGGCGCATGACCCTGCGGGTCGAGCAAGGCAAAGGCCGCAAGGATCGCTACGCGATGCTCTCGCCCTTGCTGCTGGAGCGGTTGCGCGTGTGGTGGCGGGTCGCCCGGGCGCAGGGCAAGATGCTCGATGGCGGCTGGTTGTTCCCGGGCCTCAACCCGATCGAGTCACTGAGCCCGCGTCAGCTCAATCGCGCTGTTCAGGCCGCCGCCCTGGCGGCCGGCATCGACAAGCGGGTGTCGATGCACACGCTTCGCCACTGCTTCGCGACCCACCTGCTCGAGCAGAAGGTCGACATCCGCATCATCCAGGCGCTGCTCGGCCACAAGAAACTCGACACCACGGTGATCTACACCCAGGTCGCCACCGACCTGCTGCGCGAAGTCGTCAGTCCGCTGGAGACCTTGCAGTCGGCGTAGGCGCATCGTGGCTCGCCCCGCACTGGAGGTCGCGGACATCTTCCGCGCCTTCGGGCCGGCGTGGCGCCTCGCCCAGCACGGTCACCTGAGCCTTGGGCAGTTGAAGGTCATGTCGGCCATCGAACAGTGCCGCACTGCGGCGCTGGGCGGGCACGTGCTGCGCTGTGAGGCCTGCGAGCAGATCGACATCAGCTACAACTCGTGCCGCAACCGGCACTGCCCGAAGTGTCAGGCGCGGGCCGCCCAGCGTTGGCTCGAGGCCCGGCAGGCGGATCTGCTGCCGGTCGAGTATTACCACGTGGTCTTCACGCTGCCGGCGCCGATCAGCGCGTTCGCCTACACCAACAAGGCGCTCGTCTATCGGCTGCTATTCGAGGTCGCCGCCGAGACGCTGCTCACCATCGCTGCCGATCCGAAGCACCTTGGCGCGACGATCGGCGCCACGCTCGTGCTGCACACGTGGGGCTCGGCGATGACGCACCACCCGCACGTGCACGGCATCGTCCCCGGCGGCGGCCTGTCGGCCGACGGGCAACGCTGGATTGCCTGCCGGCATGGCTTCTTCTTGCCGGTCCGCGTGCTCTCGCGGCTGTTCCGGCGGCGTTTCCTGGAAGAGCTGGCGAAGGCGCATCACGCCGGCGTGCTGCGCTTCTTCGGCGAGTTCGCCCCGCTGGCACAAATGGCCGCGTTCCTGCGCTGGCTCGCGCCACTGCGCACGAGCGAATGGGTCGTCTATGCCAAGCGGCCCTTCGCCGGCCCCGAGGCGGTGCTCGCCTACCTGTCGCGCTACACCCATCGGGTGGCGATCTCGAACCGTCGCCTGGTCTCCCTCGACGGGGGCTGCGTCTCCTTCCGCTGGAAGGACTATCGCGCCAAGGGGCGCACCCGCCACAAGACGATGACGCTCACCGCCGGGGAGTTCATGCGCCGTTTCCTGCTGCACGTGCTGCCGTGCGGCTTCCACCGCATTCGGCACTACGGCTTGCTCGCCAACGTGGAACGGCGGCAGAACCTGGCTCGTGCGCGGGGACTGCTTGGCGCAACGCCTCCAGACGAGCCACGCACCATCGCCTCGGCGCCGGAAGCCACCGCGCTGTCGACCACGCCCACCACCGGCTTCGTGTGTCGCTGCTGTGGATCGGTGATGCGCGTGATCGAAACCTTTGCTCGGGGTGCGACGATCCGCGCGCCACCACTCCGTGGGGTGACCTCATGACCGGGCATCGCTTCCACGCCCGCAGCCTTCCGCCAGCACCCGTTCGGACGGGCCTGGTCAAGACCCGCTGCGCCCGCCACTGGCATTCACATCACAAGCCGCGCCGCGCGGACCTCGCCCGCGCAACCGAGGGCGGGCAGCGGCTTCACGCAACACGCGGCGCCTGGCGCAGCACCACGCACATCGCGTACCTGCGCGATTGGGCGGCGCTCAAATGCCCATAGCGCCGAGCCCCGACTGAACAGCCTCGCCTCGTTTCGCGGTTTCCTCCCCCGGGCTTTGTCCAACGCCTGCCCACAGGCACGGGTCGAACCTTCATCGGCACGGGGAAGGGGCAGGCGTCGAACAAAGCTGAACA
>NZ_JBNCAR010000079.1:0-2540 GCF_051280715.1 Thauera sp. AutoDN2
GCGCGATGCTGTCGTGCGCGATCACGTGCATGCTGAAGACATAGGGCGGTTGGTTGCATGAATCAGGCGACAACTATCTTGACTTGTTCCGCCTACCGGCCAGCCGCCGAGCAGCGCAAAGAGGTGCAGCGTGCTTTTCTGCACGCGCCAGGCGTTGCGCACCGCGGCCGACTTGTCGTGCCCGTAGGCCAGGAAAGCCACCACGCTCGCCACCGCATAAAGCCCGAGCACCGCCAGCGGCAGCCGCCCGAGCCAGACCATCGCTGCCAGGAAGGCGACGAACCCCGCCGCGAACATCAGGAGAAGGGGGCTGCGCCCCGGCGCGGCCGGCGCCGCCGCGCGCTCGCCGACGAAGGCGACCGCCTTCGCCTGCCGCCGCCCCTTGGCGTCGGTGGCCAGCTCGTAGCTGACCAGTTCGTTACCCTGCGGCCGGCGCTGGCGGTTAGTGAGGCTGCTGACGTGCAGAAAGACCAACTCGCCACCGCCGTTGGGCGTAGTGAAGCCGAATCCTTTGTCGTCGTTCCAAGTGGTGATCTTTCCTTGGTGTCGCATGCGGGATGGGAGTGAGAGGGTATGAAGGGGTGCTGGCGACCCGCTGCTGCCGTTCAGCTTTGATGGAAGCTGCCAGTCAACGTTTGGTTAAGGGGCCGGCTTTAGCCGGTCCCGAGTGAGCGAAGCGAGCGACTTGAACCACTTGTTAGGTTTAGCTTACACAAACCATGTGACTGCACCGACGACACAAATGATCGGAACGGACGCAATAACCAAAAATAGACCAAGGCAACCTGAATTGGATGATGAATAAGAGCTCCGGCTTTCTTGTTGCTCTTTAGGTTGTTCGCGCAGCCATGTCTGGTGACAGGATTTGCAATATAGCCTATTCAGTCCTCTATTCCAGGCAAGGACTGTTCTCTCGTCGTGACTGGAGACCGCTCGGCACTTTGAGCATGAGAACAGTTTGTTTGCAGGCTGCTTCTTTCTGCTTGATATGAAGAAAATAACTAGTAGAAAAATTGCGCCAGGCACCAAGGCTGACTCTGGTGCGCCTGTTTTTATGAATAGACCTAATGAGATAGCAAGAAGTACAGCCAGAGCAAAGTAAGCAAAATAATCTAGCGCATCTTTCTTGACGGGCTCTGTGATTATTCTTTTAGAGCTCCCTGAGTTGGAAAGTGATACACCTTCAAGCAGCACGTGCGTTGCTTTGAGGCGACCTTGGGAGTCTTTGGCAACTTCAAAAATGACGGCGTCACCAACTTCAGGCTTGCGAGTTGCCTTTTTGACGCTTGAGATGTGGAAGAAAACCTGTTCGTTTTTACCTTCAGGACTGATGAAGCCGAAGCCTTTATCATCCTTCCATGAAACTATTTTTCCTTTCATTCTTGTGGAACTCTCATTTTTAACAGCGTACCTAACGCCCGGCTCACGCGCCGGTTTGTAGCTGCGAAGCAGCGGAAAACCGGTCGCCGTGCAGCCGATTGTTAGAACGTAGTAACTTGGCACTCATATGTGGCTGTTTATTTTTCAGCCAACGCAAAACCGGCATTGGCCGGCGCAACCACTGAGACAAATATAAAAGGTTCTGGGCCAGAGTTCATTGCACCATGTACTTGCCCAGGTTTTGCGATGGCAATATCTCCAGCTTTAATATGAGTGGCTACGCCGTCACCTTGATAGTACTCGGCTTCTCCTGAGATAACCGTCCAAGTATCTTGGCCGTGAGGATGGACATGGGCAGCTATTTCCTGCCCAGGGTGGGCGTGCCAAACAACAATGACGGAGTCGTTGGTTTCCAGAACAACCGAACGAATCGGTTCGCCGTTAGACGGACGGACATATTCATCCACCGAAAAAATCCGCGATTCCGTTTCTGCTTTCATGTTCACACCTCATTTAAAACTGATTGGACACGTACTAAAAACGCAACTGCGCCTGGACGTTCTAACACCTGACTTAAGCCGCGCCGCGAAGCGGCGTCGGCTTGAAGGAATTGTTAGGCCCCGGCTGGCCGACCTTGACCTGCCCCTCCAGTACAAGACCGCGCAGTGTTGCGGTTTTGTGCGGACGCGAGAACAGGATGCGAGCGTCTCGGTACTCTCCGTCGTCGAGGAGTCTGGCAGTGCCGAGCGCTACAGCATCCTTTTGCCCGGGGCTACGGTAGATCAGCTCCCTATGGACGTACTGAACCGGAAAGATTACACCACCACCCGAAGGAACGTACTCAAGCAGAAGAAGTGAAAGCTCCTGGCCAGCACCGAGCTCAGCGACATAGTCTGAAGTGAGTGGTGACAGTTGGTGAAAGTACTCGCTGTCTTGAGTTGCCATGAGCCTCCTCCCGGGGCCTAACTTTGTTTTAGGGCGACTGCCCTGCTGCGTAACATCGTTGCTGCTCCATAACATCACACATCGACCCACGGCATAACGCGCTTGCCGCTTGGATGCCCCTCTAGGTCAAGATGGTTGTCGCCTCGATAGAATCTGAAACCCGAGGGCGATAACGGAAGAAAGAAGTGGCCAGGTACGGACAAGCATTCAAGGAC
>NZ_JBNCAR010000080.1:0-2495 GCF_051280715.1 Thauera sp. AutoDN2
GCCTGTGCGAGGTCGGAGCGCCGTTCAGCAGCGGCGACCTGCTGCCGTCTCAATTCGACGCGCTGGTGCGCCATCTCTGTTTCGGCCAGCAGACGTTCGAGTTCGATCTGGAGTTGCGCCTCGGCCTCGATGGCCTCTGCATTGGCGCTTGCAACGCGGGACCGGCTGCGCGAACCGGAACCAAGCGGAATGCGCAAGCCCAGCGTGACTGTCTGTTCCCAGGATTCACCCGATGCGCCGCGTTCGCGGGTGGTCGTGACACTCAACTCCGGATTCGCGCGGCCCTGAACGCTGGCAAGGGTCATCGTGCGCCGCGCAACGTCGACCCGATCACGCAGCTCGGCCACTGCAGGGTGCGCCGTCTCAAGAATCTGTGTCGGTGTCGCAGCGGACGGGACGGGCTCCGGCGCAGACACCCCGCCGGATGAGCGTTCTGGCCCGATTCCAGTGAGCGTGCGCAACTGCTGTGCAGCATCTGCAAGGGCGCTTTCTGCCTCGGCGACGGCGGCTTCAGCTGTAGCTTGCACACCGTCGGCCTGATGCTGATCTGCGCGCGCCAGATCACCCGCCTTGATGCGCTTGGCCACGTCGGCGGCCAGTTCGCGGGCGTTCTCGAGACCCGCCCTCGCCAGCGTCACATCTACGCGCGCGCGTTGCCAATCCCAATATGCTGTGCGTACCGCTGCAGCGGTGCGCAACTGCGCGCCGCGAGCCCGGCTCGCCGTGGCAGCTATTTCGGCAGTGGCGAGGGCTGCAGTGCTCGAACGTTCGCCCGACAGCCAGATCGGAACCGCGATGCCGACCTCGTACTCACGGCTCCCGCGATTGCTGTCCAACTGATCGGTTTTTCCGGCTACCTCTAGGGCGGGCGGTTCGACAAACCAACTGTCGGCACTGTCGCGGC
The DNA here is from genome assembly GCF_051280715.1 of Thauera sp. AutoDN2. Lineage (NCBI taxonomy): Bacteria > Pseudomonadati > Pseudomonadota > Betaproteobacteria > Rhodocyclales > Zoogloeaceae > Thauera > Thauera sp. AutoDN2. The sequence goes on from NZ_JBNCAR010000080.1 coordinate 905, forward strand.
GCGCTTGCGCCGCTTCCTGTTGAGTCGTGAGCGACAGCGCTTCAGGCTGGCGTGCCCATGCTGCCTCGAAAGCGTGCTTGAGGGATAGGGCGGTACTTGGAGCCGGGGGGGCGGGCTGCTGCGCCCAGGCACCATTGACGGCAAGGCCGAGCATTAGCCCAGGCAGCCATTTGAGACGAAGTTGCTGAAACATCCAATTCTCCGTTGATGTAAAGACACGGGGAATCGGCAGAGGGCGATCGGACCGATCGCAATGGACGCGTGACGCTACCGCTCAAAGCGGTAGGAACATCAAGAGGGAATGAAGGCGACCGCCCTGCCGATCAGGCTGGGCGGGCCCATTTAGGGCGTTCGGGCTCTGCGGGATGCTCCGCAAGTGAGCACCCAGGTGTGACGCCGATGGGGAGGGATGCCTGATGCTGTGTGAATAGCGCGCTGGACTCACTCGTTACTGCTGAAGAGCCCACCACCTGGCACGATGCGCAGTCTGTGTGTGCGCCCTTCGTGAAGCCCCCTTTTTCCTTGCCTTTTGCATCTTCGGTGTGACGATGCGCGTGATGACCAAAATGATTGGCTGCGGCACCGGATTCGTGCGCGCAGTAATCGCCCACCGCCGCCCAACTCAGTTGGGCAGGCAGCAGGATCAAGAGGAAAATCGCAAGCCAACGACGCATGGCGCGGATTCTATCAATAAGGATTTGCTATCGTCGACAGCGACGGTACCAATGGGCAGACCAAACGGCGCTTTACGAGAACCTGCTGGGCGAAACGCCTGGACGGCCCGACGTCTCGCGCCGATAGGTGGCTTCAGGAGCCACTGTACAGTTCATTCATGTACGCGCGCTCTGTCGGGGTCATGTCGACCAGCTCCTTGAGGACTTCTGCACGGGTCTTGCCGGGTCCGGAAGCACGCGAGGGCACCGCGAGGCCACGCTGCAGGTAGAAATAGCTGCCATCGGCCTTTGCCTGTTCGAGCTCGCGCAACACCTCGGCGCGGGTTTTCGTGCTCGTGGAGTGATCCGGATGGAACGTGAACCCCTGCTCGCCGGGAGCGGGATGCCACAGCGAGCTGGCTTGCGCAGCCGCAGGAACGACAAGGACGGCAGCAAGAAGCGAAAAAAGGGCAGTGGTGCGAGTTTTCGACATGACGAGACTCCTTCGTTCAACGTGAGAGGTGGCGTTCGGCATAAGCCGCTTGGCGTCGCCTTGCACCGAACACGTCGCGGACTTTAAGGGTCCATCCTCGTCGAATCGCGAACTGCCAGATTACGATTTCGTAATGTGATGGTTTCGGCATCTCCGCGATAATCGCTGCATGAAGATTCTGGTTGTGGAAGACGAGCCCAAGCTCGCCGAATACCTACGCAGGGCGCTCACCGAAAGCAATTACATCGTGGATGTCGCGCACAGCGGCACGGATGGCCGCTATCTCGCGACCGAAGGGCATTACGACCTCGTCCTCCTCGACGTCATGCTTCCGGGGCTGGATGGCTATGCCGTCTTGCAAGAACTGCGTCGGGGCAAACACGTACCCGTCCTGATGCTGACCGCGCGGGACGAGGTCGAGGATCGGGTCAGAGGCCTGCAGGCG
>NZ_JBNCAR010000081.1:0-2461 GCF_051280715.1 Thauera sp. AutoDN2
ACGAGCCTGGCTGGCGCGTGTCGTTCGGGCTGCTCAGGCACGTCGTCGATCTCTGAAGTCGCCGGCTCCGCCGGGGAACGGGGTTGCTCGGACGGTTACTTATAGATACTCTGCTTTTCTCTGCAAGGAGCACGTCCATGGCTGGAAAGTTCGAGGTGTACAAGGATCAGGCTGGTGAGTTCCGCTTCCGACTCAAGGCAGCGAACGGGCAGGTCATCCTCGCGAGCGAGGGCTACAAGGCCAAGGCGTCCTGCCTTAACGGCGTGGAATCGGTGAAGAACAACGCCCCGGACGACACGAAGTACGAGCGCAAGGAATCGCAATCTGGGAAACCCATGTTCAACCTCCGGGCCATGAACGGCCAGGTGATTGGCACAAGCCAACTTTACGAGAGCGTGGCAGCACGGGAAAACGGGATCGAGTCGGTCAAGAAGAACGCGCCTGAGGCCGCGGTGGAAGACGCCACAACCTAGCAGAGGTGTCGTCCGGGCCGGGTTTGACTCACGCTCGGCCCGGACCGCTCGCGCTGCAGACGCGCTATCGCATTGAACGGCATCAAACGCAGCGCAGCGGGGGTGTCAGGATTTCTGTGTGTGAGGCTTGAGGAGACTGTTCCACCGGGGCGCCTGCAGGCGCCCCGGTGGAACAGTCAGTAGTCATTTTAGCCGCGGCCCGTTTCAAAGCGCTCTGCGTAAATGATTGCGAACTGATTCATCGCCTCTTTCCAGTCTTTGGCTGCCCGTCCCCAGTCGGCGGTGATGTTGCGCAGGGCGAGCCAGATCAACTTGGTTGCGGCTTCGTCACTTGGGAAGTGCCCCCGCGTCTTGATGATCTTGCGCAGGCGCGCGTTGATGCTCTCGATGGCATTGGTGGTGTAGATCACCCGACGGATCGGCGGCGGAAAGGCAAAGAATGGGATCACCCGATCCCACGCCCGGCGCCAGGCGGCGGCTACGGGGGAAACCTTTCGCCCCACGGGCCTTGGGCGAATGCGTCGAGTTCGGCGACCGCCGCTTCGGCACTCGGGGCGGTGTAGATCGGCCGGATCGCCGCTGCCAGTGCTTTGCGATCTTTCCAACTCGCGTAGTCGAGGCTGTTTCGGATCAGATGCACGATGCAGGTTTGCAGCGTGGTCGCCGGAAACACCGCCTCCAGCGCTTCGGGCATGCCCTTCAAGCCGTCAGTGACCGCAATCAGGATGTCGGCGACGCCGCGCGTCTTGAGGTCATTGAAGACCTTCATCCAGAATTTGGCACCCTCGGTGTTCTCGATCCACAGCCCAAGGATGTCGCGCGTGCCGTCGGGCAGCACCCCAAGCGCCAGGTAGATCGCCTTGTTGCGCACCACAGCGTCCTCGCGAATCTTGACCCGCAGGGCATCGAAGAACACCACCGGGTACATCGGCTCCAGCGGGCGGGACTGCCAGGCGGTGACCTCTCCCATCACCGCCTCGGTCACCGAACTGATGAACTCGGGCGACACCTCTGTGCCGTACTGCTCGGCCAGGAAACCCTGGATCTCGCGGACCGTCATCCCGCGCGCATACATGGCGACAATCTTGTCGTCGAAGCCGGTAAAGCGCCGCTCGTGCTTCGGGATGAGCACCGGCTCGAAACTGCCGGCGCGGTCGCGCGGCACCTCGATGCGCAGCGGTCCGTCTTCGGTCAGCACCGTCTTGCCGGAGGCGCCGCTGCGATGATTGGCGCTCTCGACCGGCTTGTCTGCGCCCGGTGGGTAGCCGAGGTGATGACTGAGCTCGGCGCCGAGCGCCCGTTCGATCAGCGCCTTCTTGAACGCCATCGCGGCCGCATTGACTGCCTCGGCGCTCATCGGACCGCTGACGAACTGGTCAATCAGTTCTTTCGGAATGCTGGGCAGCGCCGCTGCCGGTTGCTTCTTGCTCGTCTTGCTTGGCATACATGCTCCTTGTCGACATGTTATGCCTCACACACAAAATTTCTGACAGGCTCGCCGCAGCCCCTGTTCACTCCGTTCAGCGCATCGTCTGGATTTAGCCGTCGCGACCAACATGCATTGAAACTTCACCCCACGCGCCGCGACAGCACCATCAATCGGTCGGTCAACGCTCGCGGGTCGATCGGCTGACGATGTCACTGCTCCGCAGTTCGATCGCTTTCGCCTTGCCGCCGATCAGCACTCGCAGGGAGGCGTGCTGTGTGATCCAGCCAGCGCCGCCGTAGTCGGCCGTCACCTTGCACAGCCCCGAGCCGGCAATTGGTTCGACGCTCCCGCCGAGCCGTTCAATGGCCGCACAACCGGCCGCCGTGAGCACGAGTTCGGAATCAACGAAGCGCTCCTTCAGGACGAACAGGCCTAGCGCGACCATCATCGCCGCCGCGAGGGCAGGGCCATCGCATTCGAAAGTCATAACCGATGAATCCCCAGCATTTTCATACGGATATCGTCATCCCAGGCCGCCCGCTTGCGCTTGAGTCGCAGG
>NZ_JBNCAR010000082.1:0-2347 GCF_051280715.1 Thauera sp. AutoDN2
CACCACAGCACTTTTGCGATCATGGCCTTCAAACCCGCGCCGGTGCTGAAGGCACTTTCCGAAAAGGGGCGAAAATCGGGGTTAAGTGTCGAACCCCGGGGGCACGTTCGGCTCCCCCGAAGACTTCTTCCGCGAGTTGGATCACAACGGCTTGGTCTGCAATTGGCTGGGTCATCGGTCCAGTGCTTTCGCGGCGCTTGCAGATCCGCCTGCCCCGCACACTTGTTTCGCTGCGTCTGCCTGCGGATCAGGTGGGTTGTCCGACTCGTGCCATGGGGGCTACCGGTTGGACTTCGTGCTAACCGGTGCGGTGGCTATCGCTTCGGGCGGATCTTCATCTGCCAGTTTCTGCGAAATGATGCTCTGAGTTCTTGCCTGCAGCGTGGCCGCCTCGTCTGCACTGAAACCCAAGTCCAGATAGATGTTGCCGCCAACCGGGGTGACGTGACGGCTCTCGGTGTCAATGTTCACTCGTTGATCCTCCCCGTCAAATAGGCGCGATAGCGGCTGGGTAGAACAGTGACGCAGCCGGTTTGACTACCCGTTCCATCATACAATGACGGGAACTGGACCGTACTACGGGCGGCCATCCGCTTCCGGGACCGAGCGCGGGGGCAATCAATCGGGCTCCGCTCCCGCTGACAGGGTCCTCGGGCGACTTGAACGACAGGGGCTAGGATTTTCCATATGGAACACGAACTGCGCTACGTGGTGGTCCCCGAAGATGGCGTGTTCGTCGCTCGCTGCCTTGATGTGGAGGTTGCAAGCGACGGGCCGACCGAGCACGACGCTGTCGCAAATCTGCGAGAAGCGCTGGCGCTTTACTTCGAAGGCGGTGAAGAAGCGTCGCCAGGAGGCGGGGCGCGTCCAAGTTAGATCGGGGGCGCGGAGCAGTTTCAGCGGCCGATTGAATCCGCAAAGCCGATCGCCGTTGTTTCTAGGCAGTCGCTGCCGGACAACCCTTGGAGAAGCCATGGATCTTGTGATTCGTCGCCTGGGCAAGGGCGTGGGGGTCATCTTGCCGCCAGCCCTGATGGCATCGTTGAACCTGAAGGTCGGCCAGAAACTCAAGGCCGAAGAGGCGGACGGCGTACTCCTGCTAACGCCCCAAACCAAGAAGTACTCACTCGGTGAGTTGCTGGCGCAGTGCGACGAGCAAGTTCCGCCGCCTGCGGACATAAACGCCTGGGATGGCGCGCCGATCGTTGGTGCGGAGGCCGTGCGCTGACGGGCGATCAAGGGGGCAACGAGATCCATGATCATGCTATCTGCTTGTTCGGATACCCGTCGCTACCTGAGGTTCGCCGCCCACTGAGCCCGGAGGCTATTTCTCGACCGGAATGCGCGTCGCCTGGTCGACCGCCACGGCCGTCAGGCTGTTCATCGGACTGCCCTCGATGAGCTTGTCCGAGTAGGTCAGGTAGATGAGTACGTTGCGCTTGGTGTCGACCATGCGCACCACGTTCAGTCGCTTGAACAGGATCGACATGCGCTCGGAAAAGATGTTCTCCTGGGCCGGTACGGGTCGCTCGAAGCTGATGGGGCCCACCTGGCGGCACGCGATGGAAGCCTCGGACACGTCCTCGGCCAGTCCGACCGCGCCGGAAATGCCGCCCGTCTTGGCGCGCGAGACGAAGCAGGTTACGCCGGCCACCCCGGGGTCATCGAAGGCCTCCACCACCACTTGGTGGTTGGCGCCCAGAAGCTTCCAGACGGTCGTCACCGCACCAATCGTCTCGGCGCGCCCCTGCAGCGGCCACAGCAGCATCGCGGCCAGCAGACTCGGCAATACGCGGTTCATGCGATTCCCTCCTTGCATTACGGCAGCCCTTTGCGCCCGGCGGCCACAGGCCAAGGTGCCTTCATATGCCGCCGAACCATTGTAGGGACGTCCAGGACGACCGTCCTAGCATTTGCGCGGCAATCAAGAACTACTCTGGCCGCGCGCCCCAGAGCCCCCGGAGATGGCGGACTACCAGCCGCTGCCATGGGACACCTACAGGCTCGTCTTCGCGGTGCGCGAACCGTTTCCGAGCATCGCCCCGCAGGCGGGGATCGTCTTCGGGACCATCGAGAGCGGCCGCGAACTCAGGTTACGCATCCCTGATGCCCGAGAAGGGGTGATCTGCAATGACGGCATCGAAGCTGATTTCCTGCACTTCACCGCCGGCATCGAGGCCCGAATCGGGCTTGCGGCACACCGCGGGGCGCTGATTGTGTAATGCTGACGTGCGGCGGCGCATCTCTGGTGGGGGGGGGGGGGGGGGGGGGGGGGGGGGGGGGGGGGGGGGGGGGGGGGGGGGGGGGGGGGGGGGGGGGGGGGGGGGGGGGGGGGGGGGGGGGGGGG
>NZ_JBNCAR010000083.1:0-2326 GCF_051280715.1 Thauera sp. AutoDN2
CCATCGCCTGGCGCAGCGCCCGGGCAGCTACGTGATCCTCAAGTACGTGCGCCCGGTCATCAAGCGCCGCGACACGCAGACGATCCACTGCCCGGCGGCGCCCGCCGGGGTGATCGAGGGCAGCCGCGCCGACGTAAGTTTCCTGGTTGGGCTGCTGCTCGACAAGTTCGCCTGGCACCTGCCGCTGTACCGCCAGCATCAGCGCCTGGCCGATGCGGGCATCACGGTCAGCCGCGCCTGGCTCACGCAGCTGGCTGCGCAGGCGGCCGCGCTGCTCACGCCGATCTACGAGGCGCAGCTCGCGTCGATCCGGGCCAGCCGCGTCAAGGCCATGGACGAGACCCCGATCAAGGCCGGGCGGGCCAGCCCGGGCAAGATGAAGGCCTGCTACTTCTGGCCGGTCTATGGCGAGCTGCACGAGATCTGCTTCCCGTTCTTCGACAGCCGCGCGCACAGCAACGTCGAGAAGGTGCTCGGGCTCAAACCCACCGAAGGGGGTGTGCTGCTCTCGGACGGCTATGGCGCCTACGAGACCTACGCGAGCAAGACCGGGCTCACGCACGCGCAATGCTGGACGCACTGCCGGCGCGAATTCATCAACGCCGAAGCGGCCGAACCCGAGTTGGCAGCCAAGGCGCTCGAGTTCATCGGCGCGCTCTACGCGGTCGAAGCGAAGATCCGCGACGACAAGCTCAAGAGCGAGGCCAAGCGCGAGTACCGGCTCGATCACGCCCGTCCGATCGTTACGGCCTTCTTCACCTGGGTGCAGGAGCGTCTGGACGCGCAGGGGCTGCTGCCGAGCAGCCCGCTGACCAAGGCGCTGATCTACGCGCACAAGCGACGAGCGGCACTGGAAGTGTTCCTGGCCGACCCGGATGTGCCGATCGATACCAACCACCTCGAACGGGCGCTACGGCCGATTCCGATCGGTCGGAAAAACTGGATGTTCAGCTGGACCGAGCTCGGCGCCCAGCACGTCGGCGTCGTCCAGAGCCTGATTGCGACCTGTCGGCTGCATGAAGTCGATCCGTACGACTATCTTGTCGACGTACTGCAGCGCGTCGGCCAGCATCCGGCCGCCGACGTCGCGCAACTCACGCCCAGACTGTGGAAGCAGCACTTCGGGAAAGCGCCGTTGCGCTCGGATATCTCAAGGCGCGCTGGTTAGCAACGACGCCGCTGGGTGAGCGCTTACTTGGCTTCTATCACCTTCGGCATCAAAAATCTGTTGATACGCCATTGAGAGCCTATTCTTATTAGCTACCTCAATCTAAATGTCCTGAGTGAGCGGTTGTGTTTTCACCCACTGATCATAAGAGACAAACCTTTTATCTCGGCCGATGCTCTCTAGTAGACCATCCAAGACTTTATGGTCTTTGATATCTTCCTCAAAAGTTGGTGAATTTTGATGAGCGATAGAATAGGCCGAAATTATCGTACCTCCCTGAGTCCAATATATTTTTCCATTCTCTTCTCCAGCTAGTCGGCAATCAATGAGTGCATCAATTCCGTGGTTTAAATACTCTACCTCCCGACTACTGAGGCCGGTTTGAAGATATGGCTTGAACGTTTTCGTTGCGTTCTCGAAAATAGAGCGCCGAGTAACGCCGGCCTCATTCTGGCCAAGCTCAGCTTGTCTAATGGCCGTCAAGAAAGTCAATGCAACAATTACGCTATCAGATATGGGCGCGCGCCCTTTTATAGACTCAGAAGAGTCTCGAACGCTCATGTCCCTAGGCGTGAAGCTTAGCGGCTTCTCCTCGCGCGCAGAGGGTATCGCGGCCTTTTCACTGTCAGCCGCCACCTCTACTCCATCAATTACAGACTTCGTTTGAAAGAAGCCCGTTAGAACCATGACTATCGCCGCCAAAATCGAAGCGGGTATAAAGCCAAGCGGCTTTGTTAGAAGCCCAATTATCAGAATTGCGGCAATTACCCTGAAAGCATTCATTTATTGGCTCCATAAATTCCACAACGAAGACTAAGATGAGTGAGGTTAGATGCTAAGACTTTTCCGCCGACAACTCCGCCGCATAAAACTGGAGCGCCGGATGATATGCCATGCAAACTTCTGCTTGAAATCAGAAAATATCCGCAAGGAAAAATAACACGACAGAAGAACGAAGCCATCGACGTTATCGGCCCATGTACGCTCAGGCGGATAGCATAGCGCCTCGCCCGGATGGCTGCTATCGGGATTGGGTGGTCAGCGACAGCTTCTGGCCGAATAGTACGCTGTGGGCATCTTCCCCGATAGCCGCCGCACGCCACGGGCTCAAGAATCAGACTCCGATCAACAACAAGGAGTCTGTCATGGAAACCCGAG
>NZ_JBNCAR010000084.1:0-2273 GCF_051280715.1 Thauera sp. AutoDN2
GTTGTTCTTGAGGGTGTTGAAGTCGCCGTTGTAGGTGTCGGTGATCTTGGTCGGGATGGCGCCCTTGGCGATACGATCGACGTAGTCGGCGGCCACATTTAGGGGACCGATCACGGCGTCGAGCGTGTCATTGACGCCCTGCACGATGCGCCCGAAGTCGCCCTGGTGCTTGGTGGCGTCGGCACGGGTGGACAGCTTGCCGGCCACCGCGGCGTCGGACAGCATGCTCGCGTCGGCGATCATGCGTTTGACGCTGGCCTGCACGTCGGCCACCGCGCGCACAACCTCGCCGACCTCGTCCTTCGCGTCCGATTTCAGGTCGAAGGCGAAGTCGCCGACTGCCATCTTCTTCGCGGCATCGAGCACCTCGCTCATTGGGCGGGTGATGCTGCGAATGATCAGGGCGCCCACGACGAGTGCAAGGAGGATCGCGACCGCGCTGATTACGAGCGTCAGCGTGCGTGCGCGCTCGCCGGTCTCGGAGGCGTGCTGGTAGAGGGTGGTGGCGCTGTTGCTGAAGTAGTCGTTCAGTGCGGCGATCGCGGTCTGGAATGCCGCGGCCTTCGGGTTCATCTGCTGCAGCAGCGTCACGTTCGCCCGGTCGAACTCGCCTTTCTCGAGCAGTTGCCGGGTCGGCGCCACGCCCTCGTTCAGGTAGGCCGTCACCGCATTCTCGACCGCAGCGATCAGCTTGCGCTCCTCGTCGCTCATGCTGTGTTGCTTGATCTCCTCGATCGAGCGCGACAGCGTTGCCTGTGCCTCGTCGATCGCGCTCAGGTGATTGCCGGCAGGGTGGTCATGCAACTTGGCGAAGCTTGAACCCGGATCGTGCTGCAGGGCGAGCAGACTCTGGACCTGGGTTTGCGCGACCAGGCGCTGGATCCGTCCGGCCAGCCGTGTGGGCTTCAGCTTCGCCTCGTTGGTGACCTGCAGGTCTCCCCGTGAGGCCTCGAGGCCTTGCATTGCCGTGAAGGCGAGGAAGCCGAGCAGACCGAGCATCACTGCCAGCAGTATCGATAGACGCAGGCCGATCTTGAGTTGGTTGAGCATGATGAATACTTGCCTAGAAGGTGTATGGAAGTTCAGAGGCGTTCGAAGCCGGACTCGAGGCTGGATGCTGCCGAGCCGCGACCCGGTCTTTCGGCCCTCGAGCCCGAGCTGCCGCCGACGCCGAAGAACAGCACCGCAGCGATGACGAGCGCAAATAGAAGGAACATGCGCAGGAGGATGGAGCGCCAGCAGTAGGATTGCTTGTTCACATCGGGTAATCCGCGTTGAAAGCGCGTGCAAATGCGGACGGCAGGTAAGGTGCCGTCCGCTTGGTACTTAGTCTTCTTCGCTGCCAGTGCCGTTGCTGCTCATGCTGGCGAGCATGGTGATTTCCTGGGGCGAGAGCACGCGATCGACGTTGAGGATGATGACGAAGTGGCCTTCGACCTTGCCCATGCCCTGGATGAAGTCGGCGCGGATCTTGGCGCCGAAGGTTGGCGGCGGCTCGATTTCGCTGCGGGGAATCTCCAGCACTTCGTTGACCGCGTCGACGATCACCCCCAGATCCTGGCGTTCCTCGCCCTCGCCAAGCTCGACGATGACGATGCAGGTGCGGCGCGACACCGTCGATGCGGGCCCGCCGAAGCGGGCCGACAGGTCGATCACCGGCACGACTGCGCCGCGCAGGTTGATCACGCCGCGAATGAAGGCCGGCATCATCGGGATCTCGGTGATGTTGCCGAACTCGATGATCTCCTTGACGTTGAGGATCCCGAGTGCGAACACCTCGCCGCCGAGGCTGAAGGTCAGGTATTGCTGCGGGCTGGCGTCCGCGCTCCCGACGAGGTGGGTCTTGCTCTGTGTAAGGTTCTGGCTCATGGCCTGGCTCCTGCTACGTGGCGTGTGCTCAGAATTTCTCGAAGTCGCTTTCGCTGAAGCTCACCGGCTTGCCGACCGCGAGGCGGCCGGCTGAGCGGGCGGGCTTGGCGCGCGAGGCGGTGTCTGCCATCGGCGCTGCAGCCGGCTTGCTCGCCGTGCTGCGCTTGGCTATGACGGGTGCCGACGAACCGACACTGAAGAAGCCCATCAGCTCCTGCAGCTGCCCGGCCTGACCGCCCAGTTCTTCGGCGGTGGCGGCGAGCTCCTCGGAGGCCGAGGCGTTTTGCTGGGTGGCCTTGTTCAGTTGCCCCATGGCGTTGTTGATCTGGCCCACGCCGGCGGTCTGCTCCTGGCTGGCCGAAGCGATTTCCTGCACGAGGTCGGAGGTCTTGTTGATCGAGGGC
>NZ_JBNCAR010000085.1:0-2174 GCF_051280715.1 Thauera sp. AutoDN2
ATGTGGAGATCAAAATCTGCGCCTGCCGCCCCAGCCGGGCGGTTGGCGCACGACGCCCATGGCGGCTCAACATAATCGAGGCATCTACATAATCGGCCTTATGTGGATCTCCACATAAGGCCGACACTCAGTCATTCCGCGCCCCACCTGACAGCCCCCCGGGGTTCGACACTTCATCCCGATTTTCGCCCCTTTTCCGAAAGTGCCTCCAGCGCCGGCGCGGGTTTGAAGGCCGCGACCGCAAAAGCTCTGTGGTGGCACGTTTGTAACATTCATCCTCAAACTTGACGCTGCTTTGTAGGTCATTAAAGTAGCGGCATGCACGTCAAGCTCACCACCTCCGGAGGCCGCCGCTACGTCCAACTCGTCGAGTCCTATCGCGACGAGGCCGGACGGGTGAAGAAGCGCACCGTCGCCACGCTCGGCCGCGCCGAGCAGGTCGATGGTTCGCTTGACGCGGTGATCAACGGCCTGCTCAAGATCACCGGCCGCGAACCGATGGGCGTCAAGCCGCCGGCACCCACGGTGTCGTTCGAGTCCGCGCGCGCGCTCGGTAACGTGTGGGCGCTGACCGAACTGTGGAAGTCGCTCGGGTTCTCGGATCTGCGGCGGGTGTTTCGCCGCACGCGGCGCACCACAGACGTGGAGGCGCTGATCCGCCTGATGGTGCTCAACCGCCTGTGCGACCCCGAATCCAAGCTTGGCGTACTGCGCTGGGTGCAGACCGTGGCGCTGCCCGACTTCGGGCCAAAGGCGGTGACGCACCAGCAGTTGCTGCGCAGCCTCGACGCGATGATGGATCACCAGGACGAGGTCGATGCGGTGGTCGCCGGACTGCTGCGCCCGCTGATCGATCAGGATCTGTCGGTGGTCTTCTACGACCTCACCACGATCCGTAGCGAAGGGCTCAGCCAGCAGGCCGGTGACGTGCGCCAGTACGGCATGGCCAAGGAAGGACTGATCGCCCGCCAGTTCATGCTCGGCGTGGTGCAGACCGCCGAGGGCCTGCCGATCTACCACGAAGTGTTCGACGGCAACACGGCTGAGACGCGCACCTTGCTGCCCACGCTCACCAAGGTGCTCGAGCGTTTCCCGTCGGTGCAGCGCCTGGTGCTGGTCGCTGACCGGGGGCTGCTCAGCCTGGACAATCTGGAAGCGCTGAAGGCTGTGCGCCTGGCCAGTGGCAAGCCGCTCGAATTCATCGTCGCGGTGCCGGGCCGGCGATACAACGAGTTCATCGAGCTGCTCGAACCCTTCCACGAACAGCAGTGCGCCACCGCCACTCAGGAAGTGATCTCGGAGCAGGCCTGGAACGACCTGCGGCTGGTGGTCGCGCACGATCCAGTGACGGCAGCAACGAAGACCCAACAGCGCAACGAGCGCATCGACGCGCTGACCCGCCAGGCGGACCAATGGACGGGCAAGCTCACCGAGCAGGATGAAGGCGTGAAGCACAGGGGGCGCAAGCTCTCGGACAGTGGCGCCAAGGCGCGCTTCTACCATGCGGTCAGCGAAGCGCACCTGTCGCGCATCATCAAGGTGGATCTGGGCGAGGAGCTCTTCAGCTACCACATCGACGACAAGGCCAAGCGTCTTGCCGAAATGATGGACGGCAAGCTGCTGCTGGTCACCAACGCCGAGGGCTTGTCCGCACAGAAGGTGATTCAGCGCTACAAGTCGCTCGCCGACATCGAGCGCGGCTTCAAGGTGCTCAAGTCCGAGATCGACATCGGCCCGGTGTATCACCGCCTGCCCGAGCGGATCCGCGCCCATGCGTCGATCTGTTTCATGGCGTTGATCCTGCACCGGGTGATGCGTAGCCGCCTCAAGGCCGCCGACGCGGGTTACACGCCCGAGCGGGCACTCGAACAACTGCAGCGCATTCAGCATCACCGGGTACGCCTGAACGGCGGCGAGCCGGTGGCGGGGGTGTCGACGATCAGCACAGAGCAGAACGAGGTGCTTCATGCCTTAGGAATCGAAAAGCCCGCGGCACCGGAGCAGCTGGCGCTGTTGTAGTGGCATTTTTGAAAGTGCGATCTAGAAAAAACAAGCACTTGCGAGCTTAACTGTCGAACGTAAGCGCTCCACGAACCCCATTCTTACGTAGCCCCGTTTGAGCCCGCATGCTTCGGCTTCCGTTTTTCAGGGAGCACGAGCATGTCGGAGCGCAG
>NZ_JBNCAR010000086.1:0-2139 GCF_051280715.1 Thauera sp. AutoDN2
GCTGCTGCTCGAGGCCGCGCGCCGCGCGCTGGGCCTGCCCATGGTGATCCTGGCCGCGGTGTTCATGATCTACATCTTCTTCGGCCCCTACATGCCCGAGGTGATCGCACACCGTGGCGCCTCGCTCGCCAAGGGCATGAGCCACATGTGGCTCACCACCGAGGGCGTGTTCGGCGTCGCCGTGGGGGTGTCGACGAGCTTCATCTTTCTCTTCGTGCTCTTTGGCGCGCTGCTCGAGACCGCGGGCGCCGGGGCCTACTTCATCAAGTCGGCCATTGCGCTGCTGGGCGGGTTGCGCGGCGGTCCGGCCAAGGCCGCGGTGGTGGCCTCGGCCAGCACCGGGCTGATCTCGGGCTCGTCGATCGCCAACGTGGTCACCACAGGCACCTTCACCATCCCGCTCATGAAGAGCGTGGGCTACCGCGCCGACAAGGCGGCCTCGGTCGAGGTGGCCTCGTCCGTGAATGGCCAGATCATGCCCCCGGTGATGGGCGCGGCCGCCTTCCTGATGGTGGAATACGTGGGGATCAGCTACGTGCAGGTGATGAAGCACGCGATCCTGCCCGCGCTGATCTCCTACATCGCGCTGTTCTACATCGTGCACCTCGAGGCGCTCAAGATGGAGCTGCAGGGCCTGCCGCGGCGCGAGCCGCTGCCCTGGCAGCGCGCGGTGATCAGTACGCTGATGACGGTGTCGGGCGTGATCATTCTGTCGGCGGTGGTGTACTGGGGCTTCGGCTGGATGAAGGGCGCCTTCGGCGAGGCGGCCTTCGTCGTCGTGGGCGCGCTCATGCTCGCGGCCTACGTGGCGATCGTGCGCTTCGGGGCGAAGTACCCCGAGCTCCATATGGAAAAGCCCGGCGAGAAGATGGCGTATCTGCCCGAGATCGGCCCCACGCTCAAATCCGGCCTGCACTTCCTGCTGCCGGTGGCGGCGCTGATCTGGAACCTGATGGTCGAGCAGCTCTCGCCCGCGCTGTCGGCGTTCTGGGCGACGCTGTTCCTGATGTTCATCCTCGTCACCCAGCGCCCGCTGTTCGCCTTCTTCCGCGGCCACGGCGCACTGGGCGAGGCCACGAAGCACGGCTTTCACGACCTGTTCTCGGGGCTGGTGACCGGTGCGCGCAACATGATCGGCATCGCCATCGCCACCGCCACCGCGGGTGTGATCGTGGGCACGGTGACGCTGACCGGCATTGGCCTGGCGATGACCGAGCTCGTGGAGGTGCTCTCGGGCGGCAACCTGATGGTGATGCTGGTGCTGGTGGCGGTGATCTGCCTGGTGCTGGGCATGGGATTGCCGACCACGGCCAACTACATCGTGGTGTCGACGCTGATGGCGCCGGTGATCGTGGAGCTGGGGGCGCAGAGCGGGCTGCTGGTGCCGCTGATCGCGGTGCACCTGTTCGTGTTCTATTTCGGGCTCATGGCCGACGTGACCCCGCCGGTGGGGCTGGCCTCCTACGCCGCGGCGGGCATCGCCAAGAGCGAGCCGATGCGCACGGGCCTGACCGCCTTCGGCTACAGCGCACGGACGGCGATCCTGCCCTTCATGTTCATCTTCAACACGCAGATCCTGCTCATCGGCATCACCGACACCTTCCACCTGGTGATGACCATCGTCAGCGCGACGGTGGCGAGCATGATGTTCGCCGCGGCCACGCAGGGCTTCTTCATCGCCAAGACCCGCCTCCACGAGACGCTGATCCTGCTGCTGGTGACCTTCACGCTGTTCCGTCCGGGCTTCTGGATGGACATGGTGTATCCGCCCTACGACGAGGTGGCGCCGACCGAGCTCACGCGCCTGGTCGAGGCGGCGCCGCGCAACGGCAACCTGCGCGTGTGGGTCGAGGGCATGAACCTCGAGGGGCAGGACATCGCCAAGGGCGTGCTGCTGCCGCTGGGTGAGCCGGGCAACGCGCGCGAGCGTCTGGGCAAGATGGGCCTGACGGTGATGACGCTGGGCGATCAGGTGCAGGTGGCGGCGGTGCGCTTCGGCAGCCCGGCCGAGAAGCTGGGCCTGGAGCAGGGCTTCGCGATCGCCAGCATCGAGCTGCCCGCGGCCGAGCGGCCCGACAAGGAGTGGATGTACCTGCCCGCCTTCGCGCTGATTGCGCTCGTGTGGGCGATGCAGAAGCC
>NZ_JBNCAR010000087.1:0-2114 GCF_051280715.1 Thauera sp. AutoDN2
GATCGAAATCTGATCGTGTCCCGGCGGCTGCCCGAAGAAAGCCTTCGACGCGACGGGCGGCTGCTTTCCGGCGGGATGCTGGAAGGGTCGTATCGGCCAACAAGAGACATGGCGGCGGAGAAATTTCCTCCAACGCGAACGGCGGGTAACCGATCTGGGACTGGTCATCGGCCTTCGACAAGTACTCGGTCTGCGCTGATCGCCATTTTGCACGGCCCACTGTCTTCACTCTGGGCATCCAGATTCCATTTGTGGCCGGCACTTCCTCTCGAAAAATCCGCCTCCACCGCTTGCGCAATGTACGGCATTGACGTATATTGCGCGGGTGAGAACAGTTGCTGAAACCGCTATCTTCCAACGCTATGCCAGCGAAGTCTGGTCGGAAGTCGAGCGCGTTGAGTTCATCAACTGGATCGCGGCCAATCCAGAAGCCGGTGACGTTATCCGGGGAAGTGGCGGCTGCCGTAAGGTGCGTTGGACATCTGCGGGACAAGGAAAACGCGGCGGTGCCAGGGTCATCTACTTCAACGCGAACACCGAGACCATTTGGCTGTTGATCGTCTACAAGAAAGCCAAGTTCGACAATCTCCCCACGTCCTTCTTGGCGGAGTTGAAGCAAGGAGTCGAAGATGCCCTCTGAGATCGAAAAGTTCCAGCAGGATTTGCTTGAGTCCGTCAAGCAAATGAGACGTGGCGAGGCCGTGCGCACCACGCGTGTCGAGTTGCCCGAAGCAGCTCAGGCTCGCGCAAAGACGGGCTTGTCTCAGCAAGCGTTTGCGGAGCTCCTGGGCGTGTCCTCCAGAACGCTCCAGGAGTGGGAGCAGGGTCGTCGCTCGCCCACGGGTGCCGCCAAGACGCTGCTCCGTGTTGCCGTTGCTCACCCCGAAGTCTTGCAAGAATTGCGTATTTGAATCAATGCACATCGGGTAGTTTCAAAAGTCCACACGGGCGGCAGCTTGACGACCTGCATGCTGCCGTCGCGCTTGAGAATGTCATCAGGCGGCTCCGGGTCGGAAGCTCGCGTTCGCCGGATAGCAGAGCTGTCGTTCGCAGTCGCACAAGGTTGAACGACAAGTAACCGACGCATGGCTGCCTGATTGGGCGCGGCGACCCAACGGCCGGTCAGGCCGAGGCCCGGTCATCGGCCGATGCTGACATTCTACGCCGATCAACGCATTGACTGCTTAGAGCAGTAAAGCCGACTTCAAACGCGTCCACGAAAGCCAAGGCAACTTAGCCAGCCCTTTAGCCTAATAGACATTACCTGAATTGCCGATTCACCCCAGTCATCGATATTCGATAGTTTAGCATTCTGATGCTCACACCATATTCTTCCGCCGCCTCGGCCAAGTCTACTCCTCGGCGCTTGATGTCGACCAAGGCTTCGCGAGGAAGCAACAGGCAACCAGATAGCCAGTCCGCCTCTTCTTCGTAGATCTTGTCGTAGCTCTTCAGCATCATGAGCCCATCAGGGGATACCGAAGCCTCCTGCGCCTTGTGTCCCCTGATGTGATGAGCCAATTCATGGGTCAAGTCACTCGACTGGCGGCCAGGCGAGTGTGAGGAGTTCAGAATCACCAAGATTCGATGGTTGACCACAATCGTTACGGCCGACCAGCAGCTTGGTGTCTTACCATCGTTACGAAGTAGCACATCCATCGACTCTTGGCTCAGGCCAGGAATGTCGCGTGGAGTCCATACTTTGACGCCAAGGTTCTTGGCAAGCTCAAAAGCATCTAGAGGAGCATGGGCTGGCAACCCAAGATCTGCTCGCTTGCTGGCGGCGTATTTTTCACACCAGGTTTTGAATCCGCGTTCGAACAAGATCAGCTCTCAAGTTCTTCCTCAAGGAATGCCTGCTGCGCTAGCAAAATCATTTCGCTGAGAGCTTTTGCACTATCCGCTTTGATCGCAGCGCCCTTTTTGAAGTGCACCCTGGCCGTGGTGGTTCCAGTGCTTTCAGGCTTCAATCCCAGATACACCGCTGGGTCCTCTTCGAGCCAAAGGCATATCTTCCGGTAGGCGGAACAAGTCAAGATAGTTGTCGCCTGATTCATGCAACCAACCGCCCTATGTCTTCAGCATGCACGTGATCGCGCACGACAGCATCGCGC
>NZ_JBNCAR010000088.1:0-2044 GCF_051280715.1 Thauera sp. AutoDN2
TAAAATCAACGCACTTCTATACCCTTCATTACTTCATGCTACCAGTTTTTGCAGCACTAAGTGCTGCAAAATTGCTGCAGAAGTGCTGCAAAATCGGAACATCCCACAGCACCACGGGCCCAACTTCGGCCAGGAAGAAAAGTAAACCGGTCCTTATTACCTACACTCTGGGCAGTCATGTGACTGCTCACGCTGGAAAATGGACCGTGGAGCAACTTCTCACCCCTGAGACACTGGCAAATCTTTTGGGCATCGCAAAGCAGACCATCTACAACCGCCACTCGGTAGGCGGCGACCTCCCCCGGGTCACGAAGCTGGGCAAGCTTCTGCGCTTCAGACCCTCAGACGTTGAAGCCTGGCTGGAACAAAAACTGGAATCCGATCATCACCGGAGTCCCGCTGCCGCCTTGCCTGATCAGCCTCCACCAGCACCCAGGCGGCGTGGCCGCCCAACAAAGGCCGAACACGTCGCAGCACGGCGCGCCGCTCACTAACGATCATTGCGACTCGCGCCACCCCTGATGATGAAAGAGACTACGGGGTGGAGGATGGCGGGGAGAGGTCGCGCAATATTTTGGCGGCTCGACCCCGCAAGCTAACGTGACCCGCCGAACTGACTCGTACCCCGGATTGCTTCCACAGTGAGCGCACGTTAAACAGGCCGTCGGCGACTTGTCGCCTTCAGGCAGTTTCAGTTCCGGCTCCCGCCACCTTCCGTTGTTGAGTGTAATTGGACAGGAGGGCACATGGAACTGACAGCGCTTCACAAACGGGTCATTGGACTCGATGTGCATCAGGCGCAGATCACTGCCTGCGCGATCATCGAAGACGCTGACGGCACAGTGCGTATCGAGCAACGGCAATTCGGTGCGTTCAAGCGGGATCGACGCGCTTTGGCCGACTGGGCAGCGGCCCTGTCTCCCGACGAAGTGGTCATGGAGAGCACGGGCATTTACTGGAAAAGTCCGTACGCCGCGCTGGAGGTGGTGGGCATCCGCGCGCAGGTGGTCAATGCCCGGCATGTCAAGAACGTTCCGGGGCGCAAGACCGACGTGGGCGATGCGCAGTGGCTGGCGACGCTGGCGCGCGCCGGACTGCTGCGCGGCTCGTTCGTGCCGCCGGCAAAACTTCGCGAACTGCGCCTGATCTCGCGGCAACGACAGAAGCTGGTCGGGCAACTTGCGTCCGAGAAGAACCGGCTGCACAAAGTGCTGACCGATGGCGGGGTTCGGCTCGGCGTCGTGGTCAGCGATTTGCATGGGCAATCGGCACGGGCCATGGTCAAAGCCATCATCGACGGGCAGTCGCCGCACGAGGTGCTCCAGCTCGCCAGTCGGCGACTCAAGGCCAGTCGCGAAGAAATCTTCGATGCCTTGCAGGGCGAACTGACCGACAGCCATCGCTTTGTGCTCGACGAACTGATGCGCCACATCGAGGAAATCGAAGCCCGTATCGCGCGTTTCGACGCCCGATTGCTCGACGCGCTAACCGATGAGCGAAACGCCTTGGCCTTGCTGCAAACCCTGCCCGGCGTCGATCTCATCGGCGCGGCGATGCTGCTGGTGGAAATCGGCACTGACATGGATGCCTTCGGCAGCGCCGACCGATTGGCATCCTGGGTCGGAATCTGTCCGGGCAACAACGAGTCGGCAGGCAAACGCAAATCAGGACGCGTACGCAAGGGCAATCCCTATGTCCGCCGACTCCTTTGCGAGTTCGCTCATGCGGCCAGCAGAACCCAATCCGTCTTCCAGTCGAAGTTCCAGTCCTTGATCGTGCGACGCGGCCATAAACGAGCCATCGTCGCGCTGGCCCACAAGCTACTGCGCACCATCTTCTTCATGCTCAACCGTGGCCAACACTACCGGGATTCGGCCACCGACTATGAAGCGCTTTCCGTTCAACGCAATGCCCCTCGCTGGATCAAGGCGCTGACCAAGTTCGGCTTCATCCCGCGACCCGCCTGATTCAGGCCGCCTTCGCTCCGATGACCTGCTGCGGTCAGGACTTCGCTCGTTCAGAAGCCGGGCTCTTTCACGTTAAA
>NZ_JBNCAR010000089.1:0-1908 GCF_051280715.1 Thauera sp. AutoDN2
GACTGGATGCGGGACTTGGCGGCCGCGCTGCTGTGCTGGAAGCGCCACGACTCGTTACCGGTCTCCACGATGTGGCAGTGATGCGTCAGCCGGTCCAGCAGCGCCGTCGTCATCTTGGCGTCGCCGAACACGCTGGCCCATTCCCCGAAGGTCAGGTTGGTCGTGATCATCACGCTGGTGTGTTCGTAGAGCTTGGAGAGCAGGTGGAAGAGCAAGGCGCCGCCGGCTTGGCTGAAGGGGAGATAGCCCAGCTCATCGAGGATGACCAGATCCATGCTGCGCAGCGACAGCGCAAGCCGCCCGGCTTTGCCAGCGGCCTTCTCCTGTTCGAGCGCATTGACCAGATCGACCGTCGAGTAAAAGCGCACTCGCCGGCCATGACGCGTAATCCCTGAGACGCCCAGCGCCGTTGCCAGATGGGTCTTGCCCGTGCCCGGCCCGCCGATGAAGACGACGTTGTGCGCCTGGTCGGTAAACGACAGATCGGCCAGTGCTGTGATGAGCTTGCGCTCAACGCACGACTGCCCGAAGTCGAAACCCGCCAGATCCCGATGAACGGGGAAGCGGGCGGCCGACATCTGGTAGCGGACCGAGCGCATGGCGCGGTCGGTGGATTCGGCCTCCAACAGGCGCTCGATGAGCCAGCGCGCGCTCTGGAGCCCGACGTCACCGCCATTGGCGCTCAACTCGGCCCAGGTGCTGGCCATGCCATACAGACGCAAGGCTTTCAGTTCGGCGCCGAGCTCACGCATGATCAGCCTCCTGGGTACGCAGGCGGTCGTAGCGACCGGTGTCGGCCACCGGCGCCTCCTTGACCTGCAGCGTGGTCGGCACCGATTCGGGCAACGGCGCCTGGTTGAGCCGGGCAATGACATTGAGCACATGCTCCACACTGACCACGCCCGATTCGAGCACCAACTCGACGGCGACGAGCACCGTGTCGAGCCCGGCCTTGGGCACCACCGCGAGCATCTGGCTCATCACCCGGTCACCGCCTTCGCGCCGCAGCAGCAGGCGTTGCAGCCGCACCAGCGGCTCGGGCATCTCGGCAAACGGCGCCCCGTTCCTCAACACCCCGGGCTTGCGCTCCACCAGCGGCAGGTAGTGGCGCCAGTCGTAGCGGGTTTGCCCCCGCTCGAACAGGCGCGGGTGACTTGCCATCACGACCTCGTCGAACACGATCTCGATGCGCTCCGGATAGAACCGCTTGCTGATCAGCTTGCCCGCCAGCTCGCACGGCACCGAGTAGTGGTTGCGGGCGGCCGTCACCAGACAGGTGCTCGACACGCGGCCCGGCTCTTCGACATACCCATCGAAGGCAGACACCATCGGCATCAGGTGCGGTTGCTCGTGTTCGAGCATCTCGGCCACCGACAACGCGTACTCGGGATGACGCACTTCCTGCCACAGGGCCTGGCAACGGGCCAGCAGCCAGGCGTTCAGCTCAGCAAAGCCGCCAAAGCGCAACGTGCCGGCCTCCTGCCAGATCCGCCGCCGGCTGTCCTGCACGTTCTTCTCGACGACACCTTTCTCCCATCCCGAGGCGACGTTGCAGAAGTCCGGATCGAACAGATAGTGCGAGCACAGCGCCGAGAAGCGTGCATTGACCACCCGGCCCTTACCCTTCTTGACCTTGTCGACCGCCGTCTTCATGTTGTCGTAGATGCCGCGCCGGGGAATCCCGCCCAGCGCCTGGAAACTGCGTGTGTGGGCGTCGAACAGCATCTCGTGACTTTGGCTCGGGTAGGCGATCAGCACGAAGGCTCGGCTCGCACACAACTTCAGGTGCGCCACCAGAAGCTTCCGCCAGACCCCGCCGATCACCAGCCGCTCTTCGCTCCAGTCGAACTGGAACGCTTCGCCCAGCTCGAACCTCAGCGGCACAAAGGCGCGCGTCGGCGCGTTCGC
>NZ_JBNCAR010000090.1:0-1838 GCF_051280715.1 Thauera sp. AutoDN2
CCGGGGTTCGACACTTAACCCCGATTTTCGCCCCTTTTCGGAAAGTGCCTTCAGCACCGGCGCGGGTTTGAAGGCCATGATCGCAAAAGTGCTGTGGTGGCACGTCTGTAACAGCCGCCTTCAGACTTGACGAGGCCTTGCGCCTGGGTAAAGTAGCGGCATGCACGTCAAGCTCACCACCTCCGGAGGCCGCCGCTACGTCCAGCTCGTCGAGTCCTATCGCGACGAGGCGGGACGCGTGAAGAAGCGCACCGTCGCCACGCTCGGGCGCGCCGAGCAGGTCGATGGTTCGCTCGACGCGGTGATCAACGGCCTGCTGAAGGTCACTGGCCGCGAGCCGATGGGCGCCAAGCCGCCGGCACCGACGGTGTCGTTCGAGTCCGCGCGTGCGCTCGGTAACGTGTGGGCGCTGACCGAGCTGTGGAAATCGCTCGGCTTCTCGGGGCTGCGCCGGGTGTTCCGGCGCACGCGCCGAACCACCGACGTGGAAGCGCTGATCCGGCTGATGGTGCTCAACCGCCTGTGCGACCCCGAATCCAAGCTCGGTGTGCTGCGCTGGGTACAGACGGTGGCGCTGCCCGACTTCGGGCCGAAGGCGGTGACGCACCAGCAGTTGCTGCGCAGCCTCGATGCGCTGATGGATCACCAGGATGAGGTCGATGCGGTGATCGCCGGGCTGCTGCGCCCGCTGATCGACCAGGATCTGTCGGTGGTGTTCTACGACCTCACCACGATCCGCAGCGAAGGACTCAGCCAGCAGACCGGTGACGTGCGCCAGTACGGCATGGCCAAGGAAGGGCTGATTGCCCGCCAGTTCATGCTCGGCGTCGTCCAGACCGCCGAGGGGCTGCCGATCTACCACGAGGTGTTCGACGGCAACACGGCCGAGACGCGTACCTTGCTGCCGACACTCTCCAAGGTGCTCGAGCGCTTCCCGTCGGTGCAGCGCCTGGTGCTGGTCGCTGACCGGGGGCTGCTCAGCCTGGACAATCTCGAAGCGCTGAAGGCCGTGCGCCTGGCCAGCGGCAAGCCGCTCGAATTCATCGTCGCGGTGCCGGGCCGCCGATACAACGAGTTCATCGAGCTGCTCGAACCCTTCCACGAGCAGCAGTGCGCGACCGCCACCCATGAAGTGACCTCGGAGCAGGCCTGGAACAATCTGCGGCTGGTGGTCGCGCACGACCCGGTGACGGCCGCCACGAAGACCGAACAACGCAACGAGCGCATCGACGCGCTGATCCGCCAGGCAGACCAATGGAGCGGCAAGCTCACCGAGCAAGACGAAGGGGTAAAGCACCGGGGCCGCAAGCTCTCGGACAGCGGTGCCAAGGCGCGCTTCTACCATGCGGTCAGCGAAGCGCACCTGTCGCGCATCATCAAGGTCGATCTGGGCGAGGAGCTCTTGAGCTACCACATCGACGACAAGGCGAAGCGTCTTGTCGAAATGATGGACGGCAAGCTGCTGCTGGTGACCAATGCCGAGGGGCTCGCCGCGCAGAACGTGATTCAGCGCTACAAGTCGCTCGCCGACATCGAGCGCGGCTTCAAGGTGCTCAAGTCCGAGATCGAGATCGGCCCGGTGTATCACCGCCTGCCCGAGCGGATTCGCGCGCACGCGTCGATCTGCTTCATGGCGCTGATCCTGCACCGGGTGCGGCTGAACGGCGGCGAGCCAGTGATCGGGGTGTCGACGCTCAGCACGGAGCAGAACGAGGTGCTTCATGCATTAGGAATCGAAAAGCCAGCGGCGCCGGAGCAGCTGGCGCTGTTGTAGTGGCATTTTTGAAAGTCCGCTCTAGCAAAAACAAGCACTTGCGAGCGTAACTGTCGAACTCGGG
>NZ_JBNCAR010000091.1:0-1778 GCF_051280715.1 Thauera sp. AutoDN2
CGCTGATCTGGATGTACTGGACCGAGGTGCGCCGCACCGATGTGCTCGAGGAGCGCGCAGGCGTCCAGCGTCCGAACCAGAGTTGATGTGATTACACAATGACAAGAAGGAGCAGCATTCATGCAGGCAATTGACAAGGCCGCTGTGCAGGGGCCGAAGACCACGAGTAGCGCCGACATCGTCGACTGGCGCCCGGAGGATGAGGCCTTCTGGAAGGAGAAGGGCTCGCGCATCGCCAACCGCAACCTGTGGATCTCGATCCCGAGCCTGCTGTGCGGCTTTGCCGTGTGGCTGATGTGGGGGCTGGTGACGGTGCAGATGTCCAACGCGGGCTACCCGTTCAAGCCGGAGGAACTGTTCACGATTGCCGCCATCGCCGGTCTGTCGGGGGCGACGCTGCGCATCCCGGCCTCGTTCTTCATCCGCATCTGCGGCGGGCGCAATACGGTGTGGCTGACCACGGCGCTGCTGATGATCCCGGCCGCGGGCACGGGCTTCGCGCTGCAGAGCCTGGAGACGCCGCTGTGGGTGTTCCAGCTGCTGGCGCTGCTGTCAGGCATTGGCGGAGGCAACTTTGCGTGCTCGATGTCGAACATCTCGACCTTCTTCCCGCGCAGCCAGCAGGGCACGGCGCTGGGCCTGAACGCGGGCCTGGGCAACTTCGGCGTGACCACGATGCAGGTGCTGATCCCGCTGGTGATGACGGTGGGGCTGTTCGGCGCGCTCGCGGGCGACCCGATCCCGCTGGTCAAGGACTCGGCCTCGCTGATCGGCAAGATCACCGCGGGCACGCCGACCTACGTGCAGAACGCCGGTTTCGTGTGGCTGCTGCTGCTGGTGCCGCTGGCGGTGATCGGCTGGTTCGGCATGAACAACCTGCTCACCGTGTCGCCCAACATCGGTTCGACCGGCGCGGCGCTGGGCAAGATCATCCTGTTCTACGGCATTGCGCTGGTGGTGTCGGCGATCGGTCTGTACCTGTACCTGCCGGCGCCGACCGGCTCGGGGCTGCTCTCGGGCAACGGCATGTGGATCGTCATGGTGCTGGTGATCGTGGGCACGCTGTACGGCATGAAGTTCGCTGCCACCGGCGAGATGAAGTCGAACCTGAACAAGCAGTTCGCGATCTTCCGCAACAAGCACACCTGGTCGATGACGGCGCTGTACGTGGTGACCTTCGGCTCGTTCATCGGCTTCTCGATGGCGCTGCCGCTGTCGATCACGGTGATCTTCGGCAACACGCACACGCTCGACCCGGCCACGCAGGCGTGGGTGCATGCGAAGAATCCGAATGCGCCCTCGGCGCTGATGTACGCATGGATCGGCCCCTTCGTGGGTGCGCTGATCCGCCCGGTGGGCGGGTGGATCTCGGACAAGCTGGGCGGCTCGATCGTGACGCAGTGGATCTCGATCGTGCTGGTGATCGCCTCGGCGGCGACCGGCTACGTGATGCTGCTGGCCTACCAGTCGGCCACGCCCGAGCAGTACTTCTTCGTGTTCATGGCGCTGTTCGTGGTGCTGTTCGCGGCCTCGGGCATCGGCAACGGCTCGACCTTCCGTACCGTGGGCTTCGTGTTCGACAAGGATGAGCGTGGCCCGGTGCTGGGCTGGACCTCGGCGGTGGCAGCCTACGGTGCGTTCATCGCGCCGGTGGTGATCGGCGGCCAGATCAAGGCCGGCTCGCCCGAGAACGCGATGTATGGCTTCGCGGTGTTCTACGCCATCTGCGTGGTCATCAACTGGTGGTTCTACCTGCGCAAGGACGCGTATATCAAGAA
>NZ_JBNCAR010000092.1:0-1738 GCF_051280715.1 Thauera sp. AutoDN2
CATGGTAAGGCCAACGCTCGTCGTTCCGGCAGCTGACCGCACAAAGGTGGCGCCGCCATGCATTCGCGCGATCGCAGCTACGATCGCCAAGCCGAGCCCGTGGTTATGGTCGCGATGTTCGCGGGCCCCATCAACCCGATAAAAGCGGTCGAATAGACGAGGCAAATGCTCCGGGGGGATGACAGGGCCCGTGTTGCTGACAGACAGGCAAATGCGGCCATCTGCGTCCTGCTTGATATCGACCTCGATCACCGATCCGCGCTCTGCAAAACGGGTCGCATTGGCGAGCAGGTTCGAGAGCGCACGCCTAACCAACCCAGCATCGACTGTGCCCATGCCGTCACCGCGTAAGCGCGCAGTCACGCCGGCCTCCTGCATTGACGCTTCGTGGAATTCGATGACCTCGGACACCAGTTCGGCCAGGCTATCCACACGGTGGCGACGGGCGCGCTCCCCGCGATCGGCCCGGGACAAGAACAACATGTCATTGACCAGCCCCGCTAAAAGTTGAAGATCCTCGAGGTTCGATCCGAGCACATCGCGCAGTTCGGCGACATCGCGCTGACGACTCAGAGCTAGCTCGGTCTCACCAATCAAGGTCGCCAGCGGTGTGCGCAGCTCGTGAGCGACATCGGCGTTGAACCCTTCCAGTTGTTGATATGCGCGGTTCAATCGAACCAGGAGCGCGTTGAATTGTGTGACCAACGGCTGAAGCTCCTGTGCCTGGGCGGAGCCGTCAAGCGGCTGTCCAACGCTTTCCGGGCTTAGGGCCGCTGCTTGTCGAGCCAGGTCGCGAACAGGCAAGAGCGCTCTACGAACGAGCCATGCGCCGCCCACTGAGATGGCCGCCGCTCCACCAAGGGCGCTCGCGAGTAGCGTCCAGGCCAACTGCTCCAAAAGCAGCGCGTCGGCGCTGCTGTCGAGTATCAATTCGGCGCGCAGCATGGTTGTGGGCGACCATGGCACGGAGATTTCGAACTCATCCCGCCGCAGGATTGCGCCGGGGCTTGAACGCGCCGGAGTTGCGTACAGAAGAGCGTCAGATCCCTGGATCAGCCGTAACTCGAGGTTGGCATGGCCCACAAAGAAGTCGTCGAGCTTGTGACGCAGGCTCGGCAACGCGTCCCGCGTTGCGATCTCGCCGACGAGATGGCGCACTATGTCCCGCTTGTGCCGCAGTTCGTCCGTCTGCTTGTTGGAGAGATTTAGACTCGCGCCCACGTAAACGATCGAGCAGACCAAGCCGAGCCCCAGCGAGGCCAGCACGGCGAGCCACCACGATAACCAGCGGCTAAGCGAACGCGGATTGCGCATTCTCAGGGCTTCCGGTCCTCAAGGACGTATCCCATGCCGCGCACGGTATGCAACAACTTCTTCTCGAAAGCGTCGTCGATCTTGCCGCGCAACCGGCGCACCGCAACTTCGACCACGTTCGTATTGCTGTCGAAATTCATGTCCCACACCTGCGCTGCGAGCGCGGTACGGGAAAGGACCTGCCCTTGCCGGCGCAGCAGCAACGTCAGCAACGTGAACTCCTTGGCGGTCAGGTCGAGGCGCTGCCCGGATCGTGACGCCTTGCGCCGAACCAGGTCGAGTTCGAGGTCCGCCAAACGGAGCACCGTTGAATCCTGGCTATCCGAGCGCAAGGCACCGCGCCGCAACAAGGCCTGCACGCGAGCGAGCAACTCGGACAGAGCAAACGGCTTCACCAGGTAATCGTCGGCACCCGCCTGCAGGC
>NZ_JBNCAR010000093.1:0-1714 GCF_051280715.1 Thauera sp. AutoDN2
CTAGCCCGCATTTCTCACACCCTCACGGTTCGGCCCCCGGTGGCGCGGCTTTTTGCTTCACGCGTCGCCGTGACCGCGAGGGTTCAGGCTCGCGAGCGGCCAATCGAGGGCAGGCGGGTGAGGTTCTGCGAGCGGTCAGGTGCGCTGAGGGGGCAAGCGGCGCTGTTCGGGCATGAGACCGCCTCGCGCGAACGGGAGCGCGATCGGATCAGCAGGGCCACGGTGGCGTGGCGGATCAGCCGGGGGCGAGTCTGGCCTGAGCCAGGCGCCATGCGGTCTGGAACGGATGACTGCTGGCCATGCTGACGTGGATGCGGCGCACGCTGATCTTGACCCGTGCGCCGATCTTGAGCAGTTTCAGGCGCAGGCTCTCGCAGGTGGCGTCGGCCAGTTCGGTGCCAGCCAGCCCGATGCGGCGCAGCGCTTCGAGCATCACGTAGGCAAAGGATGCGAACCACAGCCGCAGCTGATTGGCCCGCATCGTCGCCGTCGAGGTGCGATCGGCGAACAGGTGCAGCTGGCACTCCTTGATGCGGTTCTCCATCTCGCCACGGGCGCAGTACAGCGCCTCATACAGTTCGCGCGCTGGCCAGCGCTGGGCGTCCAGGGTGGTGACGATGAAGCGCGGATTGGCCTTGCCCGGCAGTTGCTCGGCCTTGCCGACGACTCGTCGGCTGCACGACCAACTGTCCAGCGTGCGGTAGGTGAAGTCACGAAACCGCCGCGCGGGCTTGCCGGTTTGGGTGCATTCGGCCTGCGCCTCGCTCATCTCGGTCTCGATCTGCGCCTTGAGCCGGTCGTTCTTGGCCAGCCCGAACACGAAGTCGATGTGCTCTGCTTCGCACCAGCTCATCAAGGCATCGCGCGCAAAGCCCGAGTCGGCACGCAGCACGATGCGCACCTTCGGCCAGTGGCGGCGGATCTGGGTGACGATGCGCTCGAGTTCATCGATGCTGCCCGCCGAGGCATCCGTGTTGGCCCGGCGCAGCTTGGCGGCGAGCAGATGTCGGCCGCAGAAGATGTACAGCGGCAAGTAGCAGTAACCGCCGTAGTAGCCATGGAAGAAGCGCCCTTCCTGCTGGCCGTGCAGCGGGTCGTCGGTAGCGTCCAGATCGAGGATGATCTCGTCAGGTGCCTGCTCGTGCGCCTCGATGAAGCACGCGACGAACAGCGACTCGAAGGCCGCCGGATCGTGAGCGATCTTGTGATAGCGCGAACCGTCCTTGGTGTCGGGGGCGTGTTCGAGCCGGTTCAAGGTCGACTTGCCCGCCAGCGGCTCGCAGCCCTTGCGCCGGGCGCTGAGCTTGCCCGCCAACGTGGCCAGCACCGGGTCACGGCGCAACTGGTCGTGGTCGTTCAGGTCCTCGTAGCCGAGCGCGATCCCCACGATCCGTTGCATCACCAGCGTGTGCAAGGTGTGCTCGATCAGCTCCGGATCACGCCCATCCTCGAAGCAGGCCGCCACCCGCTCGGTCAGCCGCAACGTGCGATCGACCTCGCGTAGCAACAGCGCCCCCGCATCCGAGCTGATCTGCCCACCGTCGAAATCCACCGCCACCTGGCGGCCCTCAATACGCTCCGCACCTTGGCTTCGTCCGGTACACTGTGTCGGCATCGCGGATTCCTCCGGAGTATGGTTAAGTCGTTCTCGCAAAACAACTTTCTCATATTTCCGGCCGCGATGCGCCTCCTATCTGTGAGAAATGCGGGCTAG
>NZ_JBNCAR010000094.1:0-1686 GCF_051280715.1 Thauera sp. AutoDN2
GAGTTCATATTGTCTATTTATCAATGACTTAACGAACGCCATTTTACCCGTTTCCCATAGGGTTCACAAGGGCTATAAGCTAAAGTTGAGAGCATTGCGGGCGCCCGGGGACTATCACCTTTTGGCGACTGGTTTGCCGCTGGCGCTGCGCTGCCCGAATTGTAGGCCGCCTGCATCTCCTGCCACCTGCTGGCAGTGGAGGGGTAAGGTTAAGAAGTGGCTGACCCGCGAGGCGGATTGAAGCTCATGGCATGCGGTTGCAAACACCCTACTTGGGCTGAAACGCGATGATGCTCATGCCCGCCAGCGTCACCACTACACCGGCGACGTCCCAGGCGGAGGGGCGGATTCCGTCCACCGTCCACAGCCATAGGATGGCGACGCTGATGTACATCCCGCCGTATGCGGCATAGACGCGGCCGGAGGCCGCCTCATGCAGCGTGAGTAACCACGCGAAGGCCGCCAGGCTCACCGCCGCAGGCAGAAGTAGCCAAACCGAGCCCCCCTTCTTGAGCCACAGCCAGGGCAGATAGCAGCCGACGATCTCGGCCATCGCTGTGACGAAGTAAAGTAGCAATGTCCTCACGCGGCTCCTCCGGCAGGGCTTTCCCGAAGCCCGGCGTGGTGATAGATCTCGATCGTTGAGTGGACGATCTCCTCGTGCACCGCCAAGCGGCTCCTCACAGCGTCGGGGGTGCGTGCGCGGTCATGCGTCACCACCGCGATGGCCAGCACCGAGGTGGCCGCGTCGGCGATCACGTGAAGGTAGGCGGATTTGAGCTTGAGGCCGTGATGATCGTGACCGTGTCCGTGTGAGTGGCCGTGATGGTGAGCCTTGCCCGGGATCAGCGCACAAACGACGGTGACGGCCAAGCCCAGGATGGCGACCGCGATGGCCTCCTTGTACTGGATGGGTTGCGGCGACACGATGCGTTCGATCGAACCGATGACCATCATCACTGCCACGCCGAGCAGGAAGATGGCGCTGGCGAAGCCTCCGAGGATCTCGATTTTCCAGGTGCCGAAAGCGAAGCGCGGATCGTTCGCGCAGCGGCATAGGCCAGCGCGGCAGACACGCCGATCGCGAAGGTATGCGGGCTCATATGCCAGCCGTCGGCCAGCAGCGCCATTGAGTTGAACCACCAGCCTGCGGTGATCTCGACAACCATCGCAACGGCAGTGATCCACATCACCACCGAGGTACTGCTTTTGGCAAGCGCATTGCCGCCATCGAAGACGTGATCATGGGTCCAGGTGGACGGGTTCTCGGTGGGCACGGCAAGGCTCACTTGAGGTAGCTGCGCAGGACGCCTATCAGATCCTCGGCACCCTTGTGCGTCGGCATCGTCGGTCATTGCGGAGTCTCCGAGGTGGGTGCTGACAGACACTTAGAACACGTCAGCCATCGGCGCCGCGCACGAAGGCGATCTGGTGCAAGTTCGTGGTGTCGAGCGCACTCTACCTGGCCACGTATCCATGTGACCCCAGCACTCTCGATAGTCAGTGCCGCAAAGAGGCAAAGTTCAGCCCTTTCAGCAATGCGCCTTATCTGTCATGAGGTGCTACCTCCATTTGGCTGCACCCGCACATGGTAAGGCCAACGCTCGTCGTTCCGGCAGCTGACCGCACAAAGGTGGCGCCGCCATGCATTCGCGCGATCGCAGCTACGATCGCCAAGCCGAGCCC
>NZ_JBNCAR010000095.1:0-1621 GCF_051280715.1 Thauera sp. AutoDN2
CGTCCCGGTGTACGCGCCGCTGTACGGCCACCTCGCCACGGCGCTGAGCCGGTAGCTCTGCCTGCGCCATCAGTCTCTCCTGCTCCATCGTCGTTCTCCCGAAGTGAGTTCGGAGATGCAACGATCGATGATTCAGCTCTGATCGGGAACTACGGGGTTGCTCGGACGGTTACATCTATAACGGGTAGCCTACCAGCACGACGTGCCAATTGTCATGTATCACGCGGCCAGTCATGCCCCTCGCATGGCATCTGGATTCAACGCCGGCTCCCTCTATCATGGGTCCGATGGGCGTCGGGTCGAGCAACCATTCGGACATCGATGTCAGGCTCCCAACCCAACCTTTCAGCGTGCGAACTCATGTGCAATGACGATGCTTCCCTGCAAACCACCTCCGAGCGCGAGGACTCGCCCGGCGGCCCGCCGGGTGTCTCCGCCGAAGACGTCGCAGAGCGCTTTGCTCAGTGGCTGCAGGCCGAACTCCTGAGCGAGGCGAGCCGAGACGAGCATGTCCTGCATCGAGTGGGGCAACTGCTTCACCCGAATAACCTGGCGCGCCGGCGCGAACTCGTCGCCGTGCTCCTCGAGCACCTGCGCTCGATCGAAGCGCCTGCTTCGATGCCCCCGGTTGTCCGCCGGGATCCGCTTGCGGACGCGAGGCTGCGGGGCTTCGCCATGAAGCAAGCGATGTTTGCGTCGGGCGAACTGCTCAGCTCAAGCGAGGTGGCGCGGAATCTGGGCGTCAGTCCGGATCGTGTCCTGAAGATGCGCGAGGAGAAGCGCCTGCTCGGGCTTCCGCACCCGACCCACGCCGACTATCTGGGTTTTCCGGGCTGGCAGTTCGACGAGCCCGTGTTGAAGGCGCTTCCTGGAATCCTGGGTGCGCTCGGAGAGTGCGCTGCCTGGGAGGCGTGGCTCTTCTTCACGTCAGGTGACGGCTCACTGCGCGGCTTCACTCCGCTGGAAGTACAGCGGGAGCAGCCGGACGACGAGCAGGACGGGGATCGGCTGCGCAGGCTACTGGACGACGCGCCCGCGGACATTCTGGTCGAACGCGCCGCGCGTCGATTCACCGAAAGAACCGATCAGGGAGACTGATTCGATGATGAAGGGTATTCACCCGGTGACCGTTTTCGTGGCGCTACTGACCCTCGGCACCGTCGCCCTGGTCGTGTCCGACATCGATCCATGGGAGGCCGCCTGGACTGTGATTGGCTGGACCTTAGGGGTGGTGGTGGCGCTCGTCACGATCATCATGATCTTCGCGGGGCCGCACAGGGGAGAGTTCTGGCAAGCGTTCGTCGGCGCGATTCGAGACGACTTCGGAATCCTGGTCGAACTGTGGCGGGCGATGACCAAGTCGAAGTGAGGTACTCCTGATCGGGTGTTCAGGCGCTCATTCCGCGCGCAATCGCGTGCAGGATGCGGGTGACCTCAAGGCGTCCGACCTCGGTGTCGAGCAGCGAGGCCGGCGTTTGGCCGTCGAGGGCGGTGTTTTCCGTGCGCAGCCACGCCTGGGCACCCCGAGTTCGACAGTTACGCTCGCAAGTGCTTGTTTTTGCTAGAGCGGACTTTCAAAAATGCCACTACAACAGCGCCAGCTGCTCCGGCGCCGCTGGCT
>NZ_JBNCAR010000096.1:0-1605 GCF_051280715.1 Thauera sp. AutoDN2
CCTGCGACTCAAGCGCAAGCGGGCGGCCTGGGATGACGATATCCGTATGAAAATGCTGGGGATTCATCGGTTATGACTTTCGAATGCGATGGCCCTGCAGCACGCCCCCTCGCCGTTCCCGGACCGCAACGATGACTTCGTCCACCCGCAGCTTTCTGGCGACGTCCATCAAGTTGCCGGGAGGAAGCATCAGCCTGGGTTCGACTTCGATTCGCTCATTGCCACTGACGGGCAGGAAACCGACCACTTCAACGCTGCGCTGAAGCGGACGAGTCAGATCCAGATGTACCTGGCGCGCGTCTCGCCCGGTTCCGACGATCAATACCCGCGGAATGAACATACCCGCGGCCCGTCGTTGATTGAACACCCCGCGCGCAAGTAGCAGCACACCCAACGACACCAGTATGCTCCACTGCAGAGCAAGCGGAGCCATCTCCGCCCACGGGAGCACTCGGAACACGAAATACGCAACGGGGATGCTTACCACGAGCGAAAGCAGCACGCGCACGGCGGCCTGACGGCGGGACCGCTCATAGAAGGGCCGGTACAGCCCCATCGCAGCGTTCATCCCCACCATCAGTGCTGCGAAGGTGAGCGCCGAGGGCACGCACGCCACCCATTCAAGTCCTTCGTGCGAACCGAGGACTGCGATGGCACAAAGGACCACGGAAAAAAGGACCGCGGCATCGAACAACACCTGCTGCAGCGCATGCGTCGGCAAGTAGTGACTGAATACCTTCAACATGGACTACCCCTGGCTTCGGTACAGCAGGACCGGAACTACGTCCCGCCGGAGAATTGATCGCCCCGCGTTCTTTCGAGGCACAATGAATTCACTCTAGACAATGCCTTCCTCAATGGATGTGAAGGGCATCACACCCCCGCCCAGAATGGACGCTTGCACCCCTGCGCACAGGCACAATCCTACTGCATTCTTACACCGTGATGCGGCAGCGCAACATGCACGATTGATTTTCGTGCAACGAGCCTGTAGGGTCCGAGCATTCCAGTCAGTTGCCAGGAGCAAACCATGAGTGATTCCACCAGAGATTTCACAGCCGTGTATGGACATGCGTTCGAGGAACTCCACCTCGGCATGAGCGCCTCGGTTTCCCGTACGGTCAGTGAAGCCGACATCCTGATGTTTGCGGGCGTTTCGGGTGATACCAACCCCGTTCATCTCGACGAAGAGTTCGCCGCCAGCACCATGTTCGGTGGGCGCATCGCACACGGCATGCTTTCAGCCGGCCTGATTTCGGCCGTTTTCGGCACCCGTCTCCCCGGCCCGGGCTGCATCTATCTCTCCCAGACACTCAAGTTCAAGGCGCCGGTGAAAGTTGGCGATACCGTCGTTGCCTGCGTGACGGTTAAGGAGCTCAAAGCTGAGAAGCGCCGAGCGATCTTCTCGACGGTATGCACCGTGCGTGGCAGCGTAGTTCTCGAAGGGGAAGCCGAAATGCTCGTTCCGAAACGCGACTGAGTATCGGTGAGCAGGCGCAAGACGCCCGTGTTTTCGGTCACGGGTGTTTTTTGCTTTTGTGTTGTTTGTAGACGCACGAACGCCCTGATGATTTAATTTTCATCAGGGCGTTGTGTAGTTGGGTT
>NZ_JBNCAR010000097.1:0-1543 GCF_051280715.1 Thauera sp. AutoDN2
GTCCTTGAATGCTTGTCCGTACCTGGCCACTTCTTTCTTCCGTTATCGCCCTCGGGTTTCAGATTCTATCGAGGCGACAACCATCTTGACCTAGAGGGCTTTGAGGGAGGCGCCTTGCCCGGTCGTCGCATATAAACTATCGCAACAACCAGTAGCGTAAGAAAAATGAGCAATGGCAAATATGAAAGAAAATTCTGCATAACGAAAACCCCTTCTCATCGTGCATCTTATTTGTCTGATATCTATTGTGTTTCATTCCGCCAATCGCTCAAAGACAGCGGACTGCAACCTCTCTATTTCTTCATTCAAGAGGTCCACCCTCGGAAACCCTCTCCGTCTTTTAGTTCGGTACTCGAAAGACTTCTCCCTGTAAGCGGCGGCCAGATGGAGAATCTGGTCTAGCAGCACTCTATCCGGCAATCCTACCTCTCGCGCGCGGGATGCTAACTTCTCCAAGTCATGGCTTAACTTCTTCAGGTCTCCGATTGATTCTCCGCACTTGTGCAAGTAGGCTTTGAGCAAAAGCTCTGCCGAATGAGCAAGCAGGTAGTATGCCGATGACGTGAAACCTACGCGAGAAGCTGGCGTCGCCAGCAAGACTCTTGCAGCCTCAAGAAACTCACCTGAAAGAGAAAATAGCGTTCAATCGTCTTGGCTTCGTAACCGGTCACTGAGTGGCGTTCTTTTCCCGCCCGCGTCCGCGCGGAACAATCCCTCCCACATTCATCAGGGAGGAGCGGGCAGTGACCAGGGCGATAGCGACCAACAACAAGTGGCGGCGGCGTAGCCGTCAGGAATGGCAAGCGGTTATCGCGCGGTTTGCGGAGAGTGGACTGGGGATCGAGCCGTTCTGCGCCCGCGAGGGGCTCAGCGAGTCGACCTTCCGGCGCTGGCGTAGCCTGCTGGGCGAGCCGAGTACGCAGCCCGCCGCGCCGGCGATGGAGCGCATCGGCTTCGTTGACGCCGGCACGCTCAAACTCGGCGGCATGGGCCGCCTCGAGCTCCGGCTCGATCTGGGCGACGGCGTGATCCTTCACCTGTCACGCGGCTGATGTTCTTCCCCGAGGGCGCCGTCCGCGTCCATGTCTATGGCCGCCCGGCCGACATGCGCAAATCCTTCGATGGCCTGTACGCGCTCACGCGCCAGGCGCTCGGCTGCGATCCGCTGTCGGGCGAGCTGTTCGTGTTCATCAACCGGCGCGGCACGCAGATGAAGGTGCTGTACTGGGACCGCACTGGATTCTGCGTGTGGGCCAAGCGCCTCGAGCAGGGGCGCTTCGTGTCGAACTGGGCGCAGGTTCGCACGCGCCAGATGGACTGGACCGGGCTCAAGCTGCTGCTCGAAGGCATCGAGCCGGCCCGCACCAAGCGCCGTTTCCGACTGCCCAAAAATGCCGTGCAACCCGCATGAATGCTGGGTTCTGCGGTAAAATACGCGCCATGCCCGCACCGCACTGCACCCCCGTTCCGACCCTTGCCGAGGCCGCCCAGTGGGCGCCCGAGCAGATCGTCGGACTGGCGCAGGCGAACGTCGCCTTGCAGC
>NZ_JBNCAR010000098.1:0-1520 GCF_051280715.1 Thauera sp. AutoDN2
CTGAGAGTTTGTGAAAATTCCCCGCCAATGCCTTTGGTATAATTCTTGCATTCCAGTCCCCGCCCGGTAACCCAGTCATGAAAGCTCGCGCCCGCGTGGTTCTGCCCAACCGCAGCCAGATGGAGTTTCGCGCCAGCGACCTTGAGTCGCTGCTGCCGGAGGGGCATCGGGCGCGGCTAGTGTGGTCGTATGTAGTCGGCCAGGATCTGGGGCGCTTCTATGAGCGGATCCGGGTGCGTGAGGGCGGGGTCGGTCGGGCGGCGATTGCGCCGGAGATCCTGCTGTCGCTGTGGCTTTACGCGACGCTCGACGGGGTGGGCAGCGCGCGCGAGGTGGCGCGCCTGACCGACGCGCACGATGCGTACCGTTGGCTGTGCGGCGGAGTGCAGGTCAATTACCACACGCTGTCGGACTTCCGGAAGGATCACGGCGAAGCGCTCGATGAGTTGCTCAGCGCCAATGTGGCAACGCTCATTGCCGCCGGGGTGGTGAAGCTGCGCCAGGTGGCGCAGGACGGCATGCGGGTGCGGGCCGGTGCGGGGGCGGGATCGTTTCGGCGCGAGGACAAGCTCGAGGGCTACCTGGAGGCGGCCCGCGAGCGGGTTGCGCAGCTCAAGGCCGAGCTCGAAGCCGACCCGGGCAAGGCCGATCGGGCCCGTCAGGCGGCACGGCTGCGCGCGGCCCGCGAGCGCGAGGCCCGGGTGGCCGAGGCGCTGGCGCGCTTGCCCGAACTCGAAGCGATCAAGCGCCGCCAAGGCAAGGCGGCCGATCAGGCTCGCGCCTCGACGACCGATGCCGAGGCGACGGTCATGAAGATGGGCGACGGCGGGTTTCGGCCCGCGTACAACCCGCAGTTGGCCAGCGACGTCGACTCGCTGGTGATCGTGGGCGTCGAGGTGGCTACGGTCGGAAGCGATCAAGGTCAGATGGTGCCGATGATCGAGCAGGTGCGCGAGCGTTGCGGCCAGGCGCCCGAGGCCTGGTTGGTCGATGGCGGATTTGTGGGTCACGAGCAGGTCGAACAGGCCAGCGCACACACCACGGTGTATGGGCCGGTGCCGGCGGCCAAGGACAAGGCGGTCGATCCGCACCAGCCCAAGCCCGATGACCGTCCTGGCGTGGCGGCGTGGCGCGCGCGCATGGGGACCGATGAAGCCAAGGCGATCTACAAGAACCGCGCCGCAACCGCCGAGTGCGTCAATGCCCAAAGCCGCAATCGGGGACTGCAGCAGTTCCGCGTGCGCGGACTGGCCAAGGTCAAGTGCGTGGTCCTGTTCTTTGCCTTGGCCCACAACCTGATGCGGATGGCCAGCCTGGCACCAGAGATGCTCGCCCTCGGGAAAGGTGCGTCTGCAGTGTCCGGAATCGGGGCTTGAGCGTACGAAACGGCGAAAAACGACCCGAAAAACCAGATAACGCGAGTGCCTTCATGCTGAACAGATCATCTGACCGCCACAGCGGTCACAAGTCCATTTGCGCCCCCTTCGGTGGGCGTAACCGAAAAGTTCACGAGCTCTGAG
>NZ_JBNCAR010000099.1:0-1471 GCF_051280715.1 Thauera sp. AutoDN2
GGCGGTAGCACGGTTGTTACCCCCGGAGAGCGCATCGGTGGAGTTGGTTTCCCGCGAACTGAGCATTTCAACGGCGACGCTGGAGCGGTGGCGCGCGGATGCGCTGTCCAAGCCCGCTCGCGAGCGGGCTTGGACAGCGCCGGCCCGATTCGAGGCGGTGCTGGTCACCGCAGCGATGGACGAGGCCAGCAAGAGCGCCTGGTGCCGCGAGAACGGCGTGTATCCGCAGGAGCTCGAGCAATGGCGCGCAGCGGCCACGCAGGCGCTCGCCGATCCCGAGGACGCCGCGCGGATCAGCCACCGGGAGAAGAAGGCCGACCGGCGCCGCATCAAGGAGCTCGAGCGCGACCTGCGCCGCAAGGAGAAGGCCCTGGCCGAAGCCGCCGCGCTGCTGGTGCTGTCAAAAAAGCTCGAGGCGATCTTTCCGAAGGACAAGGACGAGGACGCATGATCGGCCTGGAAGATCGCCAAACCATGGTCCGCCACATCGACACCGCTCACGCAGCCGGTGCGCGCCTGCGCCCGGCGTGCGAGGTCGCCGGCATCACCGTGCGCACCCTGCAACGCTGGAAGGCCGAGGACGGCCTTCACGTCGGCGACCGCCGGCCCTTGGCCGAGCGTCCGACGCCCGCGCACGCGCTCACCGAGGAGGAGCGCGCCCGCGTCCTGGCGGTGGCCAACGAGCCGCGTTTCGCCGATCAGCCGCCGGCGCGCATCGTGCCGACGTTGGCCGACGAAGGCGTCTACATCGCCAGCGAATCGAGCTTCCAGCGCGTGCTGCGCGCCCACGGGCAGACCCGTCACCGAGGGCGCGCCCGAGCGCCCCAGCGCTCGCGCACGCCGACCACGCATGTGGCCACCGCGCCGGGCCAGGTCTGGTGCTGGGACATGACCTACCTGCCGACGCAGGTGCAGGGGCGCTGGTTCTACCTCTACCTGATCCAGGACCTCTACAGCCGCAAGATCGTCGGCTGGGAGATCCACGACGCCGACGACGCGGACCACGCGGTGAGCCTGCTCAAGCGCACCGCGCTGGCCGAAGGCATCCACGCGATGACCGACAAACCCGTGCTCCATGGCGACAACGGCAGCACGCTCAAGGCCACCACGGTGCTCGCCATGCTGCACTGGCTGGGCGTCAAACCGTCGTACTCGCGCCCGCGCGTCTCCGACGATAACGCCTTCGTCGAGTCGCTCTTCAAAACGGCCAAGTACCGTCCCGAATTCCCGGCGCGCGGCTTCGCCACCCTTGAAGACGCCCGCCTCTGGGGACGCGACTTCGTGCGCTGGTACAACTTCGAGCACCGCCACAGCGGCATCCGCTACGTCACCCCGGCGCAGCGACACGCCCTGGAGGACCGCGCGATCCTGGCTGCACGCCATCAGACATATCTCCAGGCCCGCGAGCGCCATCCTGCGCGCTGGTCCAGAGGGACGCGCGACTGGACGCCGGTCGGCGCGGTCACGCTCA
>NZ_JBNCAR010000100.1:0-1451 GCF_051280715.1 Thauera sp. AutoDN2
CGCGCCGCCGAGCACCGAGGTGGGCGGCACGGTGGGGAGCACCTGATCGAGCCAACGGCGCAGTTCGTCGATGACGACGCGGCTTCTGCTCTGGCGTCGCGCCAGGCGCTCGGCGTTGCTCAGTTCGCGCGCCTCCTTCTCGATGGCGTAGAGCTTGCCGATCAGCGCCAGCGCCTCATGGGCGCGACCGCGCTTGCCGGCGGGCAGCACCTTGCTGGCGTCGACGAAGCGGCGCCGCGCATGGACCCAGCAGCCGAGCCGGGTCACGCCCTCGCAGAAGGAGATCGCCCCATAGCTCTCGAGCCCATCGGCGATCAGGTGCCCCTTCCAGCCTTCGAGCAGGCGTAAAGGGACCGCCTGCGCGCGGCTCGGGTCGTACTCGAAGAGGATCACCGGCTTACCCGGCGGACCACCGCGCTGCACCCACATCTGGCTCTTGCTCGTGGCTGCCCGGCCAGGCTCCTTGAGCACCTGCACCGGGGTTTCGTCCATGTGAATCACATCGTGCCCGAGCAGCACGTCGCGCATCAGATTGGCGATCGGCTGCAGCGCTTGCGCGGTGCCGATCACCCAGCGCGCCAGGGTCTGACGCGGCACGAGCGCGCCCGCGCGGGCAAGCACGTACTCGAAACGCGCCAGCGGCAGCCCGTCGACGTACTTGGTGACCAGCAGCATCGCCAAGAGGTCGTTGCTGGCGTTGCTCTTGGGCAGCACCTGCCCCGGGGCGCGGGCGCTGACCGGCGCCTGGTCGCCCTGGGGGCAGCCGTAGCGCTTCCTGATGTGACGCAGCACGCGCACCTGCATCGGGACGATGTCGAGCTGTTCGCTGACGTCCTGGCCAATCTCGACCATGGGTGTGCCGCAGGCGCAGGTGCGTTCGGCCTCGGGGACGTCGTGGACGACGTCGATGCGCGGCAGCTCGATCGGCAAGGGCTTGCGCTTGCCACGCGCCTTCTTCTTGCCCGTGTCGGCGGGCGTCTCACCCGTCGTCTCGGTGGCCGGCGGCGGCAAGGTTGCGGTGTCGCCCGCCTCGGTTGCGGACTCGGCCAGCGCCTCGGCCTCGTCGAAGAGCCACCCCTGGCCCGCGTGCGATTCGCTGCTGGGGCCGAACATGCGCCGGCGCGCCAGGCGAAGCTGCTCGTAGAGCTCGAGGATGCGTGCCTCGAAGGCCTTTTGCAGTTCGGCTTCGCGCGCCTTGAAGGCAAGCTCGAAGGCGTGCTGCTGTTCCCGCAGCAAGGCCTTGAGCGCGGCCGGATCGTCGGGTAACTGTTCGGGGAGGGGGGATGCGCACACGCCGACGGCGGCATTCGAACGAGGGTCGGCGGTACGTGGTTGCATGCTGGAATTATACCCGATCACGCTACGTAACCGATTGGTATTGCAGCGTTTTATGCGGCCTTGCCGCCCACAGATCGAAGCCTTCGAGCAGCCATTCGAGCTCCTTCATCGTC
>NZ_JBNCAR010000101.1:0-1431 GCF_051280715.1 Thauera sp. AutoDN2
GCCAGCGCCTTGACCGTGCTCGGATGGATCGGCACTTGCCGGGACTTGGCGAACTTGGTCTGCCGGATCGTCAGCATCCCGCGCTTGAGGTCGACATCCGCATCGCGCAGGTGAATGGCTTCGGAAACGCGCAGTCCGGTCGAAGCCATCAGACCGAACAGGGTTTCGTAGGTGAAGGGCCGAATGCTGCCGGCGGGGCCGAGTGTGCGTGCTGCCGCGAGCAACTCGACGATCTCGTCGTCATGGTAGATGTGAGGTGCAACGCGGCCGGGTTCCGGACCGAAGAGCGATGCCTCGGGCACCTCGGTATCCGGCTCGAACTGCTGCAGGTAACAGATGAAGTGCCGCAGTCGTCCCCAGCTGCGCGCCCAGGTGCCTGCATCGCCATTGCCATCCTTGGCGGTACGCACCCATTCGGCCATGAGTTCGGCCGTCAGCGGACCACGATGGCGTTTGGCCGCCACGAAGCGGGCAAACCTGGAGAGGAAGGCGTCACCGGAGCGCAGACGGAAACCCTGACGACGGCGTTCGGCCAGATAGTCGTCGATTCTGGCCTGCAGGCTTCGGCGTCGGCTCATGATTCACTCCCCGGCCAGGGCAGCGCAACGTCGGCGAGATTTGGCGTGTCGAGCTTCGCGTAGATCCGGGAGGTTTCCAGAGACCGGTGCCGCAAGACATCAGCAACTTCCTTGAGTGAGCCGCCGTTCTCGACGAGGCGACACGCCAGCGTATGCCGCAGAACGTGCGATCCTGTACCAGGCAAGCCGGCCCGTTGGCACGCCCGGCGGATCACGTTCTGAATCGCATAGGTTGTGACCGGAACGTCCCGCGAGTCGCGGCGGCAAAGGAAGAT
This sequence comes from Thauera sp. AutoDN2, assembly GCF_051280715.1. Taxonomy (NCBI): domain Bacteria; kingdom Pseudomonadati; phylum Pseudomonadota; class Betaproteobacteria; order Rhodocyclales; family Zoogloeaceae; genus Thauera; species Thauera sp. AutoDN2. The sequence goes on from NZ_JBNCAR010000101.1 coordinate 854, forward strand.
TGCCCGGCTTGGGGTTGCCGGGCGCTCATGCTGCAGATAGTCCGCCAAGGCTTGCCCGGTGGTCATCGGCAGCGGCAGGACGTCCCGCCGTCGCGACTTCGTCCCCTTCAGCGTGACCGTGCCTTCTCGCCAGTCGATGTCGTCGATCGACAGGTTCGCGATCTCGCCAGCGCGTAGCCCCAGGTCCAGTGCGCAGCGGACGATGGCATAACCTCGCCGGGGCTTGCGTCCATAAGGGAGTGCGGCGAGCAGCCGTTGAACTTCGTCCGGCTTGAGGGCGCGGGGCAGCACTGCAAGGTTCCACTGCACCGGTGAGGAGATGACTGCGCTCAGACCGGCAACCGAGTCGCCGCAGATCGTCCGATAGCGGAGGTAGCTTCGCAAGGCGGTTGCGACTTGCGCAGCGGCAGAATGCGAGGGGCTTTCTCCCAGTTGCCGAGCGATGAAGCGCTGAACCTCGGCTGCGTGCAGCCTGGCCATGTCGATGACGCCGCCGGCAAACTTCTTCTGCAACAACAGACCAACGATGCGGCAATGGTTGCGGCGTGTGCTTGCCGCAAGGCCACGGACGTCATGCA
>NZ_JBNCAR010000102.1:0-1380 GCF_051280715.1 Thauera sp. AutoDN2
TGTAGGGAGCACATAAACTGTCCGGACTTGTAGCACGTGATCTGTCCGGTTTCATTGTTCACCCAGGAGGTGGCGATGAGACGGACGGAATTGCTACAGGAGATCCGAGCGATGCGGTTCGAAGAGGCGTATTCAGGCTGGCAGGAGGGACGGCTGCGGCAGGAGGAAGCGGCACGGTTGCTTGGGGTGTGCGAACGAACGTTTCGGCGCTACATCGACCGATATGAGGAGTCGGGGCTGGAGGGTTTGATCGACCGCCGCCTAGCCCAGGTGTCGCACCGGCGCGCGCCGGTCGATGAGGTGATGGCGCTGTGCGAACAGTACAAGCGCCGGCACATGGGCTGGAGCGCGAAGCACTTCTACGCCTGGTACCGGCGTGACGGCGGCGATCGCAGCTATAGCTGGGTCAAGAGCCGGCTCCAGGACGGAGGGCTGATCAAGAAGGCACCGGGCCGGGGCAAGCACAGGAAGAAGCGCGAGCGCTCGCCCTGGCCGGGGATGATGCTGCATCAGGACGGCAGCACGCACGCGTGGGTGCCGGGCCGTCAGTGGGATCTGATCGTGACCATGGACGACGCGACCAACGAGCACTACTCGATGTTCTTCGTCGACGAGGAAGGGACCGCATCGAGTCTTCGCGGGGTACGCGAGGTCATTGAAGCGCGGGGACTGTTCTCGAGCCTCTACACCGATCGCGGCAGTCACTACTGGCACACGCCCGAGGCCGGCGGCAAGGTCGATCGGCGCCATCCCACCCAGTTTGGTCGGGCGATGCAGCAGCTCGGGATCGAGATGATTGCGGCGTACTCGCCCGAAGCACGCGGACGCAGCGAGCGCATGTTCAGCACCCATCAGGCGCGCCTGCCGCGCGAGTTGGCGTTGATGGGCATCACCGACATGGACGCAGCCAACCGCTACCTTCGTGAGCATTACATGCCGGCGTTCAACACCGAGTTCATGCAGCCGGCGATGGAGGACGGTTCGGGCTTCGTACCCTACGTCGGACGCGATCTCGATGATGTGCTGTGCGAGCAGTTCGAGCGCACCGTCGGCAAGGACAACTGCGTCAGCTTCGAGAACCTCAAGCTGCAGATCCCCGCTGACCGCGCGCGGCACCACTACGTGAAGGTCAAGGTGCGCGTGGTCCGGCGTATCGACGGACGTCTGGCGCTGTTCCACGGGCCGCGCCTGCTCGCCCGCTATGGGCCGGATGGCACGCCCGAAGAACAGGCACTTCAGGCCGCTGCGTAACTGTCCGCCGCAGCGGCCGCGAGGTGGGAAGCCTGCTTCGGGCTACGCCCTTTGCAGGCTTCCCACCTCGCATAACCGAGCGGACAATTCATTTGCTACAACACCGGACAGTTCTATTTGTTGCCAACA
>NZ_JBNCAR010000103.1:0-1323 GCF_051280715.1 Thauera sp. AutoDN2
CGGCCAGAAGCAGTCACTCATCGCTCCGCGATGCCGAGCCAATTTGCTATCAAATTTTTTAGAATCCCCAGCTCGTAGCGCTACAGCACTCAATTGCATCGCAAGTGCCAGCGTTGGCTTTCCTCCTTCACCCGTAAGGTAAAAATTGAAAAACCGTCTGTTTACTGTCCTTCTGACAGCCGCTGTCTTTGGTCTTGGCTCGGCTGTCAATGCTGCTGAAATTTCCAGTGCTGAAGCAATGAAAGCCATCTCTGCAGCCGTGCTGCCTGCCATGGAAAAGAACCAGATTCCTGGTATGGCTGTGGCATTGGTATTGGGGGACAAGACTTATGTCTTAAACTATGGCGTGTCAGATGTTGAGAAACAAACACCGGTAACTGACGAGACGATTTTTGAGATTGGCTCTATCAGTAAGACCTTCACAGCCACACTGGCGACGCACGCAGAAGCCACTGGGAAGCTGAAACTGACCGATACAGCAGCAAAGTATTTGCCTGAGTTGTCTGGTACGGACTTCGGTAACTTGCAGCTTTTCCATCTTGGAACGCACACCGTTGGCGGCATTCCTCTGCAGGTGCCTGATGAAGTCCAAACTCGGGAGCAGCTTCTGGAATACCTCCGCACCTGGAAGCCTGCGTACAAAACCGGCACGATGCGTACTTATGCAAACCCAAGCATCGGTGCTTTAGGGTGGATAACGGCGAAAAGTTTGGGGCAAGATTTCAGCACCGCCATGACTCAAACCATTTTCCAGCCCCTCGGTTTGACTAGCACTTATCTGAGCATCCCTGCACAGAAGATGTCCAGCTACGCTTGGGGCTACAACAACGATAAGAAGCCTGTGCGTGTCAATCCAGGCATGTTGGACAGTGAAGCCTACGGCATCAAAACCACGGCTACTGACCTGATCACCTTTGTGAAGGCCAACATGGGCATGTTGCCCTTGGATAGCATGCTGCAATCGGCTTTAAACAATACCCGCAAGAGCTATTTCAGCGTAGGCCAGATGACTCAAGACCTCATCTGGGAGGAGTATGCAATGCCTGTTGACTTGCCTATGCTGCAAGAAGGCAATGCTCCCAAACTTATCCTGAATCCAACCCCAGTAAGCGCTAAGGTTCCTGCAGCCACACCTAACAGCAATGTGTGGGTTAACAAGACTGGTGCTACCAACGGCTTCGGTGCTTATGTTGCGTTTGTGCCTGAAAAGCGCTTCGGGGTTGTGTTGCTGGCCAATAAAAACTACCCCAATGCTGAACGGGTAGAAATGGCCCACAAAATTTATAGCAATCTAACCGGGAAACAATGACAGCTTTGGGTCGG
>NZ_JBNCAR010000104.1:0-1271 GCF_051280715.1 Thauera sp. AutoDN2
CCAGGGCAATCGCACCTACTTCGCATAGCCTCATCTAAAATCCCGTTAACTTTCATGACCTTGCGAGGCCTCTGTTCACAACGTCATAAATTGTGTAGTTTCCTACCTTTTTGGGCCTCCCATGAAGGCAGGAAACGTCATGCCGCTGACGCAGGTGTTCGTCTCGATTTCCGACCCGCGCAGCGCGCGGCACACGCGCCACGACCTGGCCGAGCTGCTGACGGTGGCGGTGTGTGCGGTGCTGTCGGGTGTCGACGACTTCGTCGACATCGAGCTGTGGGCCGAGGCCAAGATCGACTGGCTGCGAGGCTTCATGAAGCTTGAGCACGGCATCCCGTCTCACGACACGATCGGCCGTGTGTTCGGCATGATCGCGCCGGACGAGTTCGAATCGGCCTTCCGGCGCTGGGTGGGCATGGTGGTGCCGGCGCTGGCCGGCGATACGGTCGTGGCAATCGACGGCAAGACCAGCCGACGCTCGGGTGGCAAGAGCAAGACCGACGCCAGTCCGCTGCACTTGGTGAGCGCGTTCGCGGCCGGCATGGGCATCGTGCTCGGCCAGACGGCAACCGCCGAGAAGTCGAACGAGATCATCGCGATTCCGGAACTGCTTACCAAGCTGGCGATCGAGGGCTGCGTGGTGACGATCGACGCAATGGGCACCCAGACAAAGATCGCCCGCACGATCCGCGAGCGCGGTGCGCATTACGTGCTGTGCGTGAAGGAGAACCATCCGAACCTGCACGATTCGATCCTGTTTGCCGACATCGATCCGCGAGGGCCGCTGACGCCGAGCTCGACCCACGAGACCACGCTCAAGGACCACGGTCGCATCGAAATCCGTCGATGCCGCGCCTACGCCGCGATCGATCGCCTCTACAAGTCCGAGGACTGGCAGGACCTGGCAAGCTTCGCGGTGGTCGAGCGCATTCGCACCGTGGGCGATCACACCAGCACCGAGCGCGTCTTCTACATCAGCAGCCTGCCCGCCGACGCCGAGCGTATCGCGCGGGCCGTACGCAGTCACTGGGAGATCGAGAATCGGCTTCATTGGTGTTTGGATGTGCAGTTCAACGAGGATCAGTCACGCGTACGCAGCGGCTACGCCGCCAACAACCTGGCCATCGTCCGCCACATCGTGATGAACCTGCTGCGGCTCAACACGACGCGCAAGGCGAGCATCAAGTCCAAGCGCATGCTGGCTGCGACCATTGACGAATTTCGTGCCGAACTGCTCGGGGTTATGACATGAAGGTGCGATTGCCCTGGCG
>NZ_JBNCAR010000105.1:0-1270 GCF_051280715.1 Thauera sp. AutoDN2
GCCTCGCCCACGATCTCCAGGATCGCCGCGCCGTAGTGTTCCAGCTTGCGATCGCCCACACCGCTGATGCCGGCGAGCTCGGCCAGCGACTGCGGGCGGCGGTCGGTGGCGGATTGGGTCATCGGTGTGTTCCTCGAAGCTGCAGGCGCCGTGTGTGGCAAGAGAAAACCGCGAGTTATAAACCCTGGCCTCCTGGGGGCGGAACGGAGGCTATGGAGTTTGATAGCACCGATTTCCGTCGGTTTTTTTTACAGTTCTCCCGTGCGTTTTTGTTTCGTTCTGCTAACGCTTTGATTTTTATTGATCTATCGATCTGGCTTGGATCTTGCTGCACAAGGTAAGGCCGCTGGTGTGGCTGTGCGGAGTTGTAACCAGGACCAGGATTCAGGAGGAAAAAATGAAAATCAGGAAACTCGTTGCCGCTACCGCGGTGGCTGCGCTCTCGGTTGGTTTTGGTGCCGCAGCCAATGCGGCACTGATCAAGACCGACATCATCATGATCGTGGATGAGTCGGGGTCGATGGGGAATGTGCAGGCGAACTTGCGGAACAACATTGGTCAGTTCGCGTCGATTCTCTCTGCTGGGGGTATCGATGCTCGCTATGGCCTGGTCGGCTACGGCAGCTCGACTGTTGCTCCGCGCATGTTGACGGATCTGACGGACTCCGCTTCGTTCGCGATCGCAGCGCAGGGCTTGCTGATTAACGGTGGGACAGAGCCCGGCTACACCGCGACCGCCTTTGCGCTCAACGAACTGGACAACCAGGCCTCGCTGTTCAGCTATCGTGGCGATTCGGTCAAGAATCTCATCATTTTCACTGACGAACCACATAACGGCACTTCGCTGTCTTACGGCACGGTGGGTGGAGTCACGGTGAGCTATTCGATCATCGATGACTTGCTCACGGACAACAATGCGCTGTTCAATGCCGTTCTCAGGGGCACGAGTACGATCAATTCGTACGGGCCACTTGCGGCCGCCCATGGCGGTAACGTCTACGATCTCAATGGCCTGAACACGACCGACCAGCAAGTCGTTTCCGACTTCGTGGATGCTTTTGCGGCATCCAAGCTGCAGGAGATTCTCGATTTCTGCACCTTGAACCCGAACGATCCGGCTTGCCAGGGCGGCACGGTGCCTGAGCCCACCAGCCTCGCCTTGCTTGGTCTGGGCATGTTCGGCCTGGCCGCCATGCGCCGTCGTCGCGACGAAGGTATGCTGCAGACTGCCGCCTGAGGCACTTCGGAAACTTCGATGTGAATCAAGAGG
>NZ_JBNCAR010000106.1:0-1259 GCF_051280715.1 Thauera sp. AutoDN2
CGACCGCCCCGGCTGCCACAGCAACCCGGCCGTCAACGCCAGCGGCCAGACCCTGCACGATGCCAACCTGCTCAAGCTGCGCATCACCTACGGCATCCCCACAAAGAAGCAGATCCCGCTCGCCGGCCCCTTCATGGCGCGCGCGCTCGCGCTGCTCGATCCCGCCGACGGCGACGCCTTCCGCGCCGACCTGATCGCCGACGGGCGCATCCCGGTGGTCGCGCATACCGTCATGCGCATGCAGTCGCCGGCGATCGAGGGCGGGAATGTGTCGAACCCTGGCGCCGGCAACGCCGGCAAACCGGTCGATCCGGGGCTACTACCGCAGGGGGCAGGGCTACCGGCATGTCCGGTGACAAATCCCACGTGCGCCTCCGTGTCCGAGCCTGGGCCACCACATGACGGCGGAGATGAAAACGACGATCCTCCATGCCCGGACGGTAGCGAGTCCTGCCCCGTATGCACGGACGAGAATGGAAAGGTAATCAAGAAACCGTGATCCCTGGAAAAAACCAACGAATAGTGGCTCTGGGAATAGTAACCATTGCCTGGTTCGGCATGGCATACGCAATCGAATCCCTATCGGAGACCCCCGCAAAGTCGCACTGTGAAGAGCAGCTATGCTTCTTGACGCATGATGCAAAGACCGAATATGAGATGAAGTACGACTGCAATTTCAAAGACTGCCACTTAGCCAACGGCGAGGATATATTTCGCTGGGCCATCGGAAAAAAGGAGACGGGCGGCCCACCTTATCGCTATGAAGAACCAGATGAGAACCCTTGCAGTCGGGATAACGACTACTGCACCGCGACAACGGGCAGTCCAGCTTCCGCAGGCCGAGACCGCTTCTATGCGGCCTCGTATGGCACACATCAAATCACATTGACGATGCTATTTGCCTGGCTGAACCCTAAGGGAAAAACAAGATTCGATCCTCCACCGGAGTGCTTGAGAACATGGTTCCTGAATGACAAGGAACTGATGAATGCTATGGAGGAAGCGGAAAAGCGCCGCGCGTTCGGATACGGGTTAGTGTCCGGTAGGAAAGTGCCAGCTGCTGCGGTAGACGAGCACGGCAGAATTACGTATCCGGCAGTGTCGGCTGACATCAAGAGGCAGGCTTTAGGCCTTAAGATCCTGATCAACGGCAATGCAGACGGAACAAGTCAAGATAGTTGTCGCCTGATTCATGCAACCAACCGCCCTATGTCTTCAGCATGCACGTGATCGCGCACGACAGCATCGCGCTCTGGATT
>NZ_JBNCAR010000107.1:0-1169 GCF_051280715.1 Thauera sp. AutoDN2
CAGGGCCATCGCATTCGAAAGTCATAACCGATGAATCCCCAGCATTTTCATACGGATATCGTCATCCCAGGCCGCCCGCTTGCGCTTGAGTCGCAGGCTCGTCTTGGCGGTGTCGGTCTTGTCCGCACGAATCAGGTTCAGCACGATCTTCTTGAGCAGCGAGAGGTTCTGCGGTGCGTTGTCCTTGCGAATCATGCAGTCGTCCTCGCCGAAGCAGACATCGAGCATCCAATGAAGCCTGTTCTCGATGGCCCAGTGCGCGCGCACGGTCTTCGCCAGTTCTTCAGCGGTGAGTTTGCGCGAGCTGATGTAGTAACGCTCTTCGAGTTCAGCGGCCCTGTCGCCGACCACGCGTTGCGAGACGACACAGCCGACCGTCTTGCAGCCAGGCCACAGTTTGGGGTCGATCTCCTTGCCGCTGGCGGCGACCCAACTGAGCTGCATCACCGTCCGGCCATGGGACTTGTCCACGTGCTTGAAGCCGTTGTTGGCGAGTTGGGCATCGCTGATCAGATCACGCACCTGCTGATGCAGCGTGGGCTGGTTGCCCTTGACCGCGAGCAGGTAATCGCCCCCCTTCTCGACGATCTTGGCGGCGATCTCGCGCTGACAGCCCATTGCGTCGATGCTCACCAGCAAGCCCTTGATGTGCAAGGCTTCCAGCAGCTCCGGAATGGCGGTGATCTCGTTGCTCTTGCCCGCCACTCTCTCCTGCCCGAGTACCAGTCCGAGTTCGGTCGAGAACGCGCTGACCATGTGCACCGGCGGCGCATCACCATCGGCCGAACGGCGCAGCGTCTTGCCGTCAACGGCCACCATGCCATCGAGTGCGCCAACGATCCCGCCCACCCAACGCCGGAACACCGCTTCGAACTGCTTCGGGTCGAGCACGCGGAACACGCGCAGGAACGTGTCCTGCGAAGGGATGCCATTCTTCAGCACCAGAAACCGGCGCAGCCAGTCGGCCTTGAGCCGGCCCCACAGCGCGATGTCCTCGAAGCTGTCGGCGTCCGAGAGCATGGCGCACACGGCAATCACCAAGATCTCCCGGAAGTCGTGGCGGGTGCCGTTGCTGGGCTGACGCGGATCTTCAAGCTCACTGAGTTTCTCCATCAGACTGACTCCCGCTCCACGCATTTCCGTCGCCCAAAAGACGAGAGTAGACGCGT
>NZ_JBNCAR010000108.1:0-1169 GCF_051280715.1 Thauera sp. AutoDN2
TTCTAGTGTAGTGCTGCATTTTGTTTGGAACTTAAGCGGCTGTTTGCGCGGATGACCTTCTGCAGGATGTCGCGAGCGCTCTTGGTCCAGATGAAGGGCTTGGGGTCAGTGTTGTGGTGAGCGATGTATTGATCAATGGCGGTGATGAGTTCGGGAACGCTGGTGAAGACCCCACGGCGCAGTCGCTCGGTGGTGATGTCACGAAAGAAGCGTTCGACCATGTTCAGCCAGGAGGCCGAGGTAGGCGTGAAATGCATGACGAAGCGCGGATGCTTGGCCAGCCACTCTTGCACGACAGGATGCTTATGTGTCGCGTAGTTGTCGGCGATCAGGTGCAAGGTCTTGTCCTTGGGCGTTTCACGGTCGATCTTTTTCAGGAACTTCAACCATTCGGCGTGGGTGTGCCGCTGCTGACATTGGCCGATGACTTGCCCATCGAGCACGTTGAGCGCGGCAAACAGGGTCGTCGTGCCGTTGCGCTTGTAGTCATGAGTCATGGTGGCTGCCCGGCCCTTTTTCAGCGGCAGTCCCGGTTGTGTGCGATCCAGCGCTTGCACCTGGCTTTTCTCGTCGCAGCACAGCACCAAGGCGTGTTCGGGCGGAGCCATGTACAGACCGACGATGTCTTCAAGTTTCTCGACAAACTTCGGATCGCGCGAGACCTTGAAACCACGCACGATATGCGGCTTCAAGCCGGCCGCTTTCCAATGGCGCGAGATGGTGGTCGCGTGAACGCCCAGTTTCGCCGCCATCTTGCGGCTACTCCAGTGCGTAGCCGCTTCGGGTTTGCTCTGCGTGGTCAGCTCCACCAACTGCGCCAACTCCACCTTCTTCGGTGGCGCACCCCGTGGCAAGTCGCGCTCGATCCCCGCAAGCCGCATCTCGGCATAGCGCCCACGCCAGCGGGCCACTTGAATCCGCCCGACGCTCAAATGTTCCGCAATCTGCAGGTTCTGCATGCCCTCGGCGGCCAGCAACACAATGCGGGCGCGCTGCGACAACCTGACGCTCGTGAGCCGAGAACTCGTCAGCTTCATCAGCTCCGCGCGTTCGTCCTCGGTCAAAACAATCTCTGGCGCAACCCGCATTCGATCCTCCGCTCCGCATGCATGAAGCATGATAGCGGAAGTTGTCAATTAAGTGCGCTCAAGAGCGCAGCACTACACTAG
>NZ_JBNCAR010000109.1:0-1153 GCF_051280715.1 Thauera sp. AutoDN2
AACGTCGGCACCATCGGCCACGTTGACCACGGCAAGACCACGCTGACCGCTGCGATCACCACGATCCTGTCGAAGAAGTTCGGCGGCGAAGCCAAGGCGTACGATCAGATCGACGCGGCGCCCGAAGAAAAGGCGCGTGGCATCACCATCAACACGGCGCACGTCGAGTACGAGACGGAAACCCGTCACTACGCGCACGTTGATTGCCCGGGTCACGCCGACTACGTGAAGAACATGATCACCGGTGCCGCCCAGATGGATGGTGCGATCCTGGTGTGCTCGGCCGCGGACGGTCCGATGCCGCAGACCCGCGAGCACATCCTGCTGGCCCGCCAGGTCGGTGTGCCTTACATCATCGTCTTCCTGAACAAGTGCGACATGGTCGACGACGAAGAACTGCTCGAGCTGGTGGAGATGGAAGTGCGCGAGCTTCTGTCGAAGTACGACTTCCCGGGCGATGACATCCCCATCGTCAAAGGTTCGGCGCTGAAGGCGCTCGAGGGCGACCAGTCGCCGATCGGCGAGCCGGCGATCTTCGAGCTGGCTGCTGCGCTGGATTCGTACATCCCGACCCCGGAACGTGCGATCGACAAGCCCTTCCTGCTGCCGATCGAAGACGTGTTCTCGATCTCGGGCCGCGGCACCGTGGTGACCGGTCGTGTCGAGCGCGGCATCGTCAAGGTTGGCGAGGAAATCGAGATTGTCGGCATCCGCCCGACCGTCAAGACCACCTGCACCGGCGTCGAGATGTTCCGCAAGCTGCTGGACCAGGGCCAGGCGGGCGACAACGTGGGCGTGCTGCTGCGCGGCACCAAGCGTGAAGACGTCGAGCGTGGTCAGGTGCTGTGCAAGCCGGGTTCGATCACCCCGCACACGCACTTCACGGGCGAGATCTACGTGCTGTCGAAGGAAGAGGGCGGTCGTCACACGCCGTTCTTCAACAACTACCGTCCGCAGTTCTACTTCCGTACCACGGACGTGACCGGTTCGATCGCGCTGCCGGAAGGCACCGAGATGGTCATGCCGGGCGACAACGTGTCGATCACCGTCAAGCTGATCGCCCCGATCGCCATGGAAGAGGGCCTGCGCTTCGCGATCCGCGAAGGCGGCCGTACCGTCGGCGCCGGCGTCGTCGCCAAGATCATCGAGTAAT
>NZ_JBNCAR010000110.1:0-1053 GCF_051280715.1 Thauera sp. AutoDN2
CGACGACTACAGCGGCTACCACGCCAGCTTCCGCGAGGGCGTCACCCACGTGGCGTGCTGGGCACATGTGCGGCGCAAGTTCTTCGATGTGGCCAAGGCCGCTCCCAAGGGGGCGCCACCCGGGCTGGCCGATGACGCGTTGCGCTTCATCGGGCTGATCTACCGCATCGAGCGCCGCCTGGCCGAGGCCGACCCAGACGTGCGCCTGCGCGTGCGCCAGGGGCGCACCCGGCGAGTGCTCACCGCGTTCCACCGTTGGCTCACCCATCACCACCCGACGCTGCTACCGCGCTCACCGCTGGGGCGTGCGTTTGCCTATGCACTGTCGAACTGGACGGCGCTCACCGTGTTCGCCGACAGTGGCCTGCTCGCCCCGGACAACAACACCGCCGAGCGAGCGATGCGACCGGTGGCGATCTCCCGGAAGAACTGGCTGTTTGCCGGCAGCCCACGTGGCGGACGGGCTGCCGCCGTGGCACTCTCGCTGATCGAGACGGCGCGCTTGAACGGCATTGAGCCCTATGCCTACCTGAAGGATGTGCTCACACGCCTGCCCGGCCAGCGCATGGACCGGCTCGACGAACTGCTGCCGATGAACTGGAAGCCCGCGCCCTGATGGATCCCGCCACCCTCGAAGCCCTCAACCGCGCAAGCTCGCTCGAACTGTTCCACCTGTCGAGTGTGATCGAGCGCCTGATGTCGGATCCGTCGCGGATCGTGCAGATCCGGCTGCATCTGAACCTGGGACAACGGGTGCGCTTCGTGGACTGGAAAGCGCCGGGTGCCGCGCTGCAGCTGCGCAGCGGCACCGTCGTGGCGATGAAGGACACCCAAGTCACGGTGCAGGACGACGCCACCCGTGTGACCTGGACGCTGCCCTACGCAGCGATCGAGCTCCCCGCCGACAGCCGCGCCGCGCCTCAGGTGCCCACAGCCAAGCCCACCCAACGCCCCACCCGAGAGGACTTCCGCGTCGGCGACCGCGTCAGCTTCGAGGACCGCCACCTGCAAACGCGCATCGGCACCATCGTGCGCATCAACCAGAAGACAGCC
>NZ_JBNCAR010000111.1:0-1044 GCF_051280715.1 Thauera sp. AutoDN2
TCGTAGTCGGTGGTCGATGAGGTGCCAACCGTGGTGGGGTGCGGGTAGCGCAGCTTCACCCGGCGGTCGTGGCCGTCATATTCGTAGGTGGTGCGGTTGCCCTTGGCGTCGGTCAGCCAGCTGGGCCGCCGTGCGGATCAGCCGGCCGTCGTTGTCATAGCCAAAGCGCGTCTGCTTGCCCAGCGCGTCGGTCGTCTGCGTGATGCGGCGCTGCGCATCGAAGGCGTGCGTGGTGGTGTCGGTGACGTCCGTGCGCGGGCCGTTGACCTGGGTGAGGTTGCCCACCCCGTCGTAGGTGAAGGCGGTGGTGTGCGCTCGCTCGCCAGATCCCGGCCGTCGTAGGCGGTGAGAGGTGGCCCTGGGGGGCGCCGACGACGCTCGGGTGCGGCTGCCTTGCCGGGAGGCAAAAGACAAGACCTGACCCTGTGCGCGTGACCCCGCTGTCGGCCATCAGCTGGCTCGAAGTGCTGCAGGGCATGCGCAACAAGGCCGAGCTCGTGGTGGTGAAGAAGATGCTGCAGCACCGCGCGGCAACCTTGCTGCCGGTGTCGGAAGCCATGACGCAACGCGCCATCGATCTCATGGAATCGCTGACCTTGAGTCACGGGCTGCAGATGGGCGATGCGCTCATCGCCGCCACCGCACTCGATCACGGACTGCCGGTGCTCACCGCCAACGTCAAACACTTCTCGGCAGTCACCGGCCTTACCGTCGAGGCGTTCGTGCCTTGATCACTTGGCAGCGTTCAACAGATCGTGAAGACCAATGGCCTGCGGATCATTAAGAAGCACGCGGCCCTCTGGCGCCAGATAGCTCAGCTCAAATCGTCCAGCACCGTCGTCAACTGTTCGAGCACCGTCCAGCACAGCAAGCAGTCCAAACACGGCCTCATGGACGGCCGCCGAGATGATGCCGTCTACCTGAGCCGCATCTGCGGCAGGCAGACGGCGAGGCACGCCGCGCATACCGGCTCGCCCAGGCCAAGCCGATGGTCGACCGGTTCTTCGACTGGGTCGGCGCCCAATTCGAATCCCAGGGGCTACT
>NZ_JBNCAR010000112.1:0-1011 GCF_051280715.1 Thauera sp. AutoDN2
ATCCAGAGCGCGATGCTGTCGTGCGCGATCACGTGCATGCTGAAGACATAGGGCGGTTGGTTGCATGAATCAGGCGACAACTATCTTGACTTGTTCCGCATCCCCGCCGGCAAGGTGCCTGCGGTCACCGCGTAAGTGTAGGGCGATGTACCGCCGCTGGCGGTAATGGTCTGGTTATAGGCTGCAGCAACCGTGGCAGCGCTCAGGGTCGTGGGTGAAAGGCTCAGGGAGGCGGCATAGGGCACGACGGCCATATCGTCGAAAGCAAAGTTGTTGGCTTCAGCTGGGGAGTTGTTGCTGACCCGCACCTCATCCACATCGGTCATGTTGCTCAGGGTGAAGTTCACGAAACTGCTATGGGCGCTCGTGACATTCACCGTGTCGCTCGACCCTGTTGGCGCCCCGTTCCGATAGCCGGCAAAGGTGAATTGAGTCATCCCCACGCCATAGGCGAAGATCTTCACGCTGTTCAGACTGAACCGATCCGTGCCGTTGGCCGATTTGATAGTTGCGTTCCCGGAGTTAGCGGTCGACGTAATGGCATCCCCAGTAGACCCTGGCACCCGGACTCCACCAAAACCGGTAGTCAGGTCGCTGTCAGTGTAATAAACCCATTCCATAGTAAAGCGCAGACCGTTGTAGTCGCTGGACACATCAACAAAGCCGTCGGCGTGCCCCGTCCCGAAACTGATCGTCCCGGGCGTAATGGCCGCAGAGGCAGGCATGGCGAAAAGCCATGCAAAGAGAAGGATGAAAAAGCCACTCAGGCCGCGTGAACCGAACCCCTGAAGGGGGTGGGAAATGATACGGAGCAAGGATTTGAGGTTCATGCGCTGATCTTGATGGTTTGGGAAAAAAACGACGTCAAGATGACGTGGCGATTGTGGTTGAAGCCGGGGTGCAGCGGTGCGAAGGCAGGGCCATCGCATTCGAAAGTCATAACCGATGAATCCCCAGCATTTTCATACGGATATCGTCATCCCAGGCCGCCCGCTTGCGCTTGAGTCGCAG